>JALHPW010000208.1 GCA_022842255.1 Saprospiraceae bacterium
CTACTACGAGCAACTGACCTGTTTGGGTTATTATCCACAGGAAAATCGGCTCGAAGCCATCATCCAAATCAAACAGCGGTATGGGTACGCCGGTCCAATCCCGATTTGTTGTACACATGGTGTCACAGCGGCAGTACCAGGTTCTCGTGGTTCCTTTGAATACGTTGCTTTTTATGTCAACTGGAACAATGACACTGATTTTTCTGACCAATTGATCGGAGAAAGTGTCGGTTCTGGCTATGTCAACGTTTTTGACGGGCCGTACACACCAGTGGGAACTGGGCCTCAAGCCCCATTACCCATTTCCTATGCGGTATATCGGGATATCATCCCATCAGCAACCCTGGTTGCAGGGTCCTTGGTTCGGGTACGCGCCATCCTTTCGTGGGGTGTGATGCCCACAGGCCCGGGTTTTGTTCCGTTCTGGGGCAATGTGCTTGATACCACCATCCGAATTCATTGAGACAAACCTCTAGTTGAATGTATCGCAGTGCTTGGCAAAACGATGCCAAGCACTGCGTGTTTTTTCAACTCCGTTCCTCCCAAACCTGCGCCAAATGCACAATCGTTTCCGCAGCCTTTTCCATGTCTTGCACGGATACCCACTCTTGTTTGGAGTGGAATGCGTGTTCGCCCGCAAACAAATTCGGACAAGGCAAACCCATGAACGACAGTCGTGAACCATCCGTGCCGCCGCGAATGCTGCTTTGGATTGGATTGGGGAAACCAGCACGTTTGAGGGCTTCCAAGGCGTTGGCCACTACCTGTGGGTGACGGCGCAGCACCTTGCCCATGTTGCGGTATTGTTCGCTTATTTTTACTTCCGCGCGACTGTTTGGGAAAGATTTGATTACACTGTCGACGATGCGTTGCAGGGTTTTGCCGTGGCGTTTCAGGCCACTTTCCGTGAAATCGCGCAGGATGAGCTTGATGGTCGCTTTTTCAAGGTTCCCTTCAAAATGAACGGGATGGATGAAGCCTTGCTTGCCCTCAGTGTGTTCGGGACTGAGTTTGTCGGGAAACTTTGCCACGATACGGGCCGCAATTTTCAGCGCGTTTTCCATTTTGCCTTTTGCAAAGCCTGGGTGCGCCGAAATCCCGTGGATGGTCACGACTGCTCCATCCGCGCTAAAGGTCTCATTTTCAATACTTCCAGCGGTTTCACCGTCAATGGTGTAACCGAATTTTGCACCGAGTTTTTTCATATCCACCTTGTCTACCCCGCGACCGATTTCTTCGTCGGGCGTAAACAGGATTCGGATTTTCCCGTGCTTCAGGTTTTTGTTGTTGAGCAGGATATGCGCAGCATCCATGATGGCTGCTACGCCCGCCTTGTTGTCGGCGCCGAGCAGGGTGGTGCCACTGGCAGTGATGATATCGTTCCCAATTTGGTCTTTCAAATCAGGATGTTCGCTTTTGCGAATCACCATGGATTTATCGTCGGGAAGCACCAAATCCTGGCCTTTGTAATTGGGGTGGATGATGGGTTTGACCCCTTCTCCGGAGCAGTCGGGCGAAGTATCCATGTGCGAACAAAAACAGATGACGGGCACTTTTTTGTCGGTATTGGCCGGAATAGTGGCGTACACATAGCCGTATTCGTCCAGATGTGCATCCGAGATACCCATCTCCAGAAGTTCTTTCACGAGCACATGGCCCAGATTTTTTTGTTTTTCGGTGCTGGGTTGGCTGGGGCTATCCGGATCGCTCTGGGTGTCGATGGTGACGTAGTGGAGGAATCGCTCTTTCGCGGTGTGCTGCATGAATCTATGTTAGTTGAAAGTTCCAAGTTGTAAGTTCCAAGGAGCAAAATTAAAGTTCCGGGCAATCAAATTACTTGGAACCTGGAACTTTAGACTAACAACATGAAACAATCCTAATTCCCAACAGCCGAGTTGTTCACATCTGCCACTTTCACCCCTTTGAAATTGACACCCGGGTAATTGCCTTGTAGGTTGTTGACCGTAATATTATCGGGCGGCAAACCACCGGAAAACGGGTCGTTCGGGTTGTTAAACGTCGCAAAAGCCGGGAAAAACCGCCAGGAGGTATTAGCTGGGAATGCCTGGTTGATTCCGAGGATGACCTTTCGCGTTTCCACCACATCGAAGGTTGTGACCGACCCGCTTTTGTTCACATCGGCGGCAATCATTTTCCAAGGGGAATCAAAAGGTTCAATAGCCAATATGTGCTTGGAAATCAATACCAAATCATAGGTGGTCACGCCATTCAGGTCATTGATATCGTGAACCGGTTTGATGTTGTAACTGCCCCCAACCGGGATGTTCGCAAACTGAAAATTACCTAAGGAATCGGTGTAAACCGAGGCAGAAGTCCCTCCGCCAATATCCACCCGAACGCCATGCATAGGGGCGTCCCAATAGGTTTTGACATTCCCGCTGATGGTAAAGCCTTGTACTGCTGGGCGGAGATAGCCATTCTGTGTGATTGCCCCGGTATTGCTTGGGTCCAGCCATTCTTTAAGCCGGGTACCGGGCACATTGCCCTGGCTCCAGGAAATATTGAAACGTCCAAAATAGGCCCCAGTTACCTGGCATTCGTTGCCCATGGCTGTACTGCCGCCGTGCAATTGTCCCATGATCCGTTTGTTCGAATCCATAATCGGGCTGCCGGAAGAGCCCGGCTGGAACAAACCAATATCCGTGACGCTTTTCCAATGCGAATTGGCCGGACTGGTCCCAAAAATGCCCCCCCACACCAGCGGCGATGGATGAATGATGGAGGCATCGTTATCGACCGATATCTTTTTGATGTCGCCTTGTGGGTGATGGATGTACACGGAGCCGGGTGGGATGGTTGTTTCGGTATCGTCCCGGTTCCAGCCATTGAAATAGACCGAATAATTGAGGGGTATCGGATTGAGTTTCAACAACATAAAATCCGTCTCTGCCCGGTACGAAATACGCTCACTGCCCAGCACGGAATTCGGGGTGGGTTCATTCAACGGGGTTTGACAATTGGGGCCTTCGTAATCAAAATCAAAGCGCCAAAGGGCAAAATCAGGGTTGTTCCCAATCAGTTGGCAGTGATGCGCCGTCAGGAAATACGGCTCGTACGTGTTGGAAGTGTTGGCAATCAGCGTCCCGCTACACCAGCCTTCCCCATTCGAAAACACCATCAAAATACGGGCAATCCCTTTTTTTTCGATTTGCCAATTGGTGCCCGCAGCGCAGTTTACGTTGACATGGCAGGGCAAAGCGCTGCCAAAATCCTCCGCTCCGCTCATCGCATTGGCATCGTAGGCCACATCCACACGATTCGTGCTGATTTTGCTTTGGCCCTGCACCGCAGCGGGTTCATAGAGTTCCAAATAGGCGGTTTCGCCCTTCAAAACCCCTATCAGAAACTTACTGGAAGGCAAACAACTTTGCGCGGTATAGGCACCCAGTACTTTTTGGTTGGCATCGTAGGCATAAAACTTAGCGCCTACGGGCAATTGAAATTCATCAAAGATCAGCGTCAAGCCCAAGGCGCCTGCCGAACGCAGTGCACAGAGCCACACACGGTCGCCATTGGGCAGTGTATGCCAGGCACCTGCGTTTTCAAGCGAAACATTGACCGTTACTGGAGCCGCAAACCGGTTTTGACCGGGGGCATGGCTGTCTTCGGCCAACGCATTGGCAACATCCAAGGTGGGGAGCGCCTGCAATGCGGGCATTTTACCAGTCAAAAACGCTTGGTGTTCTGGTTGAAAACTAGGCGGCAAGCCACCTTCGCTGAACTGCGCTTGGGCAGAAAAAGCCAGGAAAAGTGCAAGGAATGTAAATCGGTTACGCATGAGCAACGGGACGTTTTGTTGTGAACTCGACACTGGGGGGATTATCCGCTAAAAACAGGCCAAAAATAACAAGTAGCGCGAAATTCATTGTGCATTTCGCATAAACCGCAAAGAAAAGCCGTGGCAACACCTTTGGGTATGCCACGGCTTTGCAACCGAAACAAGAAATAGCCGCTACTGAAACGGGTTCTGGATGTCCGGGTTGTTGACAAAAGTGGTGTCTGTCAAGGTGTGCAAAAATTTTACGATTGATTTTTTGTGCGCCTCCGTAAGGGTATTATTGGGCCCATTTAAACCCATAAGCGGAAGGTTAGGATCTTCATTGGCTACGCCAAACCCTTTTTTGGAATAGTTTTCCACCACTTCCTCGAGGGTTTGAAAACGACCATCGTGCATATAAGGTGCCGACAGGGCAATATTGCGCAAAGTAGGGGTGCGGAATTTGCCTTTGTCGGAGTTATTGCCAGTCACGTTGTAGCGCCCCAAATCCTTGAAATCATCCAAAGAGGCCACAAATTCCAGGCCGTTGTTGAAGTAGTTGTTGCCGGTCAGGGTGATGCCCCCATGGCAATGGAAGCACTGTGCATCGGGCAAATTGAGCCCGTATTGCCAGGCTTCTTCAAAATACATCAGGTAACCATCCAACTCTTCATCATCAAAAACGTCGATGTTGCCTTGTTTGAATTCGTCAAATTTGGAGGTGCCGCTGCTGATTAGGATACGTTCAAATTGAGCAATGGCCTTGGCTGCCAGTTCCTTGGTGATTTGGGTGCGGTCGGTAATCCCAAATGCCTTTCTGAAAAGGGTTGGGTACGTTGGGTGGGCCTTGAGTTTGTCAATCACCTGTGGCCAGGTTGTGTGCAGCTCGATGGGGTCTTCCACCGGGAGCAGGGCCTGTGCTTCAAGAGAGGGCGACCTTCCATCCCAAAAAAGGCCATTGGTTGCATACGCAATATTCAACAACGCCATTGAGCTGCGTTTCCCTGCTATGCCGTCTATGCCGGTCGACACCGCTTTGTTGTCAGAAAAATTCCCCTGAGGCAAATGACAGGAGGCACAAGACATCGTACTGTCAGCAGAAAGCAAGGGGTCGTAAAAAAGTCTCCGGCCCAATTGCACCGCATCCGCGGTCATAGGGTTGTCGGCCGGGACAGGCACGTTGGGGAAAAACGAGGGTTTTACAATGGTGTAAGGCTGAGGATCGTACGGGATATGGTCCAAATCCCCTGGGATGGGCTCTTTGGTGGGCAAATCATGGCAAGCCAAAATCCCGAGGATCAGTGCCAGCCCAAAGGATACTTTTATGAATAAACCTTTCATTATCAAACGATTTTGATGCAAATTTAAACCACTAGCGTTCCTGACCACGCTTATTGGGTTACCGTTGTAGCTTTTTCGAAATTATGGGTTAAAACCTGTGCCACGGTCACGTCATCCGGGTTGTTGGAGGTGTAAAAATTGGTCACGATGTCGTAAAAAGAGTCGTCATCCATGGTGAATACCTTGAGCAGGTCAAGATTGACCGCAATACCCGGCTCCCCTGCATGCACATGGATGGATTGATTAAAGGTAAACACTTTATACACCGCATCCGAACCGCAGTGGTAAAGCAGGGCAATATCGTAGGTGCCGTTTTTGTCGGAATCTGCTTTGCCCTCAATTTTTGAGAAGATGTAGCTGTTCCAACCACCCCAATATTCCCCTTCCTTGGCCAATGGATGGTTGCCATCAAAATCGGTGGGGTCTTTGGCATTCAATGCTGGTTTTACACCATACCCAATCCGAATCCCCGTGTACTCGCCCTCTGGAACGTTTTGATACGTAATTGCTGGGGTGGCCGAGAGATCGGAGCTTGCATTGTCGGGCGTAAAATCAATGTACTCTATCTCCGCCAACCGGTGACTGGAGCCATCCGACTTAATCAACTCAATATCAGAAAGATAGGTACTAAAACGACTGAACTGTAGGGGAAAGCCCGTCGTTCCAAAAGCATAATCCTTGTACTTGGTCATTTGTTCGCCACCGTAGCTTGACTTGTACGTGATGGTAAAATCGGCCTTTGCCCCATCTTCGCCGTGGTCATGGCAGGCGGACAAAAAGGCAAGGGCAAACAGCGCAGGGAGCAGCAAGTATTTTTTCATGGTACGATATTTTAGTCCCGGCCCGTACATCCTCGGGCGTATTGGGAGTGTATGATTTTATGTTATTGTGAAACGTTGAAAGTACTCGGCAAGTTTGCGACCACCTGCGTTTTCCAGGCTGTTATGTCGTGTATTGACCAATTTACCCCTTCAAACATCTTTTGGTAATCCACGGTGAGCACCAAGGGGAAGTTGTAGCCTGTGGGGTGTACAAACAAACCCGTTGCCCCAATAAAGGGTAAACCCAAATCTGACTGCAAAAACCGCAGCGTGTCAGGCGGGGTTGCACCCATCGAATCTCGCACTACCACGGCTTGAAGGAACACAAAACCATTGGACTGGCCACGCCAAAGGCTGTCTGCTTGGGCCGCAAGGGGGTGGCCGGTGGGGGCTTTGCTTGGAATTACTTTTTGCGCGTCTTCCGACAAGCCGAACCTGAAATTCACCGCCTCAAAATTCCCATCCTGCTGGAAGGTTCCCACGGGGTATTCTACGGGGGTGCGCCGCACCAACTGAAAATCATTGATAAAAAGCTGGCTGCTGGTGTCGCTGCCCAAAAAGGTATTCAAAGTCAGGGTATCGCTTACCCGAAACAACTCACCATTTTGAAACAATTGAAAATCAGACAAATAGAAAGCAACACTCTTAATCCTAAAAAGATGTCCACTGGCATCCGGATAAAGCTCATCACTGCGAAAAAGCAGGGTGTCGTACACTTGGTTGACCGTTAGAACGAGTTTAGGGTATTCGCAACAACAGTCCTTGTCGGCGCCAGCATCAAAATTGGTGGCCGAAATATCCAGGCAACCTTCCTTCGGTTCGAAACAAGCAGCGAAAAAAGTGGTGACTAACAAAAAGCAAATTGCACGTGGCAAGTTGCGGAGGTCAAAACGTGGGCGGTTCATGTGTTTAGGCTGAATTGAGCCTCAAAACTACGCCACTTGGGATAGAGTTGGCCAATACCCGCACAGATTTGCGTCATTCCTTCGGGGTATCTTGCTCAGTTAACGCCAAATAGAAGGCCACGATCTTACTACGGGACATATTTACCCGAGTGCTCAGGTTGGCTAAAAAGGTCGATTGGGCTGATAAAGTTGATGAAGGTTTATTTTTTGCACCCTTGGTTTACGATTTGTTCAAATCCGAAGGATTGACCCCAAAGAACGCACGAAAACGTTCTCGAAAATATTTAAGGTCCTGAAAACCAACTTTATATGTCACTTCAGCAATGGTATAACGCTGGGTACGCAGCAATTGCGCGGCGCGTTTCAATCGAAGTGCACGGATGAACTCGTTTGGCGTTTGATCCGTCAGGGCCTTGATTTTCCGGTACACGTGTTTGCGGTTGAGCAACAGTTTTCCTGACAAATCATCCACCGAAAAATCCGGGTTCTCCAGGTTGGCCTCAATGATTTCAGACACTGATTTCAAAAAGCCTTCGTCCACTTTTGAAAAGGCCAATTCATCCGAATCGTGTTCGAGACTGGTCAGGGTTCGGGCATATTTTTCGCGCAAGCGACGACGGCTTTCAATCAAATTTTGAATACGGACCTGCAACAACTTAAGGTTGAAGGGTTTGGTCACATAGTCGTCGGCCCCCGATTCAAGTCCGTCGATTTTAAAAATCAGGGAAGTCCGCGCCGTCAACAAAATAATCGGGATATGGCTGGTTTCCACCCTGTTTTTGAGCTGCCTGGTAAGTTCGAGCCCGTCCATACCAGGCATGGAAATATCACACAAAATCAAATCTGGCGGACTTTCCAGGCTCTTTTGCAGCCCTTCTTCGCCATTTTCAGCTTCGCTGACTAGGTAGCTCGGCGATAGACTTCGCAACAAATATTCGCGGATATCGGTGTTGTCCTCCACCAACAAAACATGCGGTTTGGCGGTCGATGTTTCGGATTCCGGTTCCAAGGGTTCAGCGATAAACGCGGGCTCGTAATGGGCCAATTCCTCGCCGTGAATGGTGGGGCGTTTTTTCTCGTTATCCAAAAAATCGGCGTCGCCCAAAGGCAGCCAAATGGTGAACACCGAACCTTTTCCAGGGCGACTTTCCACCTCGATGCTGCCATGATGCCGCTCGACAATGTTTTTTACCAGCGACAA
>JALHPW010000209.1 GCA_022842255.1 Saprospiraceae bacterium
ATGTGGTTTTTGGGTTTTATGTGTTTTATAATTGCTCCAAAAATGAACGGATTGCTCCTTTGGAAATTGCACATATAAACCTAAAAAACCCCATAAACCTCATCAACCATTCGAGACAGCCGCTTTTCAAAATAACCCTAAACCTCCAATCACTGCGCTTCTTCCTCTGTGGCGTCCTCCTCTTCTTCCGCAGGTTCTGTTTCCTCAGCCTCGTCGTCACCATCTACATCTTCCACCGATACTTCGGTTTCTTCTGACAGGTCAACAACGAGGTTTAATTCGTTTTCAATGGTTTCAGCGTGGTTTTCGAGCGAATCAAATTGTGCCATGGCAGTCAATTTTTAAGTGAAAAGATGTGGTGAATGATTTACTGCACAAATTTCACCGACTGCCATGAAGAGGAGGTTAATGGCAGATTAAGTTTGATGGGTATTATTGTACCTCAATCTTCTTAACCGTCCCCGAGCCACTCACGCTTGAGTTTACATGCGGGGAGCCAGAATACAGCACATCCCCGGAACCCGAAATGCTGGCATCCAAGTCCGTGGTTACATCCGCCTTAACGGTCCCCGATCCAGAAATGCTGACTTTTAAGGTGTTGGTTGTCAGCGCCTTGGCATTCACATCGCCACTACCAGAAATATCGGTTGTCATGTCATTAACTTTTCCGCCTAGCTCAACTTCACCGTTTCCGGCAATGGCAATAGCAAGTACCCCAAAATCGGCTTGCGGGCAATAAATTTCCCCCGAACCACCGATGTTAAATGCCATTTTTTCGGCTCGCAACGCATTTTGAATACGAACCACGCCGCTGCCCCCAATCGAAAACTGGTCAAAAGCAGGCGCCGTGACGCGGATTTTAATGGGCTCTTTTGAGTTGATATTGTCGTCGCAATAAATGCGCAGCGCCCCATTTTCAACCGAGGTTTTTAAAACAGGAAGCAGGTTTTGTTGGGCCGAAATTTCTACGAAATAGTTGTCCCCAACAGTTACTTCCACATCGCCCGCAATTTCAAGGTCAATGGCATGAAACCCATTTGCACTTCGGGTCTCGGTTTGAACAGGGCCTTCCCCCTTGATTCCGCCGAAGCCGAAATGGAAGCCATCGCAGGCACGGTTCCCGAGCACGAAGACCGCTACTAATGCCATGAAAATCAACAGATTGCGCATACTAACTAGATTTTTGTTTTGGAATGATGTAGATGAGTGCTTGTGTTTTCCGGAATTTATACCGCAATTTTGCGTCGCAATGTAGGTTTGACACCCATTGAACCGACCAGGTTGCGCTTTTTTCGCACAAACTTTCCTGAAATAATGATTTGCCTGATTTTGAACCTGCTGCTGTTGTCTCCAACCCATGTCAATCTGGATGCGCAGGCAGACAATGGAAAAGCGCCCATCGTGGAATGGCTGACAGAGCGCGACCACGATTTTCAGCACTTGCGCCAGGAACACCCCAAAACCTTTGTATTCCGATTCAAAAACATCGACACCCAACCCATTGTCCTACAAACAGTTCGCACCTCCTGTGGATGCACGGCCGCTACCTGGACGGAAGCGCCTATCCCGCCCGGCGGAACCGGTGAAATCGAGGTGGAGTATGACGCCTACCAACGCGGCGAATTCAGTAAAAAAATACGGGTGTTTTTCGACCGACAACGGAAGCCGGAAATTTTGTGGATTAGGGGGGAAGTGGATTAGTCGTGTTCAGAGCCCCATCCTGAAATCCTTAACCGCATCTGCCTGGAATTTCCAGTCCTCAAAAATGGCCATATTCCCTTGACCAACAGGCGATTGCGAGCCAATTCCCACCTTGAGCACAGCCGGGTATTCATTTTTAAACACCCGAACCAACTGCCATTGTTGGCCATCCGTGGAATAGTAAAAACCAACCACCTTGGTATCCGACGAAACCTTCAGATAAACGCTAGAGGCCTGGATGGCATCGTGGTTGTTGTCGTCCGAAAAATCCTTGGTTTTCACGGTTACGATGCGGTGATTTAGGCGTTCATCTGCCTCAAAGGCAAATTTGAGCCACTGCTTGGCATCCACATACAAAAACACCATGCCTGCATCGTATTTGACGGTATGTACGGGGGTGGTTTTGACCGAAAAGGTAAAGGGCTTTGTATTGTCGATCGACTGCAACAGCAGTGGCGCATTGGCTTTTTCGTAGGGCGGCGCGCCCGGTTCGATGAAATAGTCGGTTTCCGGCCCAGACTTGATTACCAGGCGACCGGCCGAATCTAGGGCAGTTTGCTCTTTGGCAAGGTTCAGGCTTTCTGTAAAGTCCCACACGATTTTTTCAGCGGAATTGGGCTTGGTTGCTGGTGTGTTCTGACAAGCCAGGAAAGCAAGTAGTGGGAAAAGCAAAAATAGACGTGCCATGAAAGATTGTTTATTCGTTCAAAAACTGCAGAACGGCGGCCTCAGAGGCTTTTGCATCACTTTGGATTTTGCTGAGGATGGGGAAAACGGCTGCTAGTGGCATTCCCTTAAACTTGAATTCCTCCCAGGTTTTTGCTGTGGAACTGCCTGGCAATGGCTCCACTTGTAGGACGATTCGGGGCAGGTAAAATTGGTTTTCTTGTACCGCGATTGTGTAAACCGCGCGCAGAGTCTCGATTTTTGATTTGAGTTCGGCGCCCCGTTTTTCTTCGATGAAAAATTGGGTAGGCATTTTGTTGTCCCGCGCACCAAGCGGTTGTCCGTTGGTATTCACACCGCCTGTCCGCTGGGTCAATTCTGTTTTAATCGTTTCGCAATACTTCAGAAATGCATCGGTTGAAATGATGATATTCAACGCTTTACCGTATTTTTCTTCCGACTTTGCTTTGAGTTGTGGGAGGAGTTTGGCGTGTAGCTCCTCTCGACCATAGTTGGGGTTTTCACCAAACTTAGGGGAATCCAATGTTTCGGTCAGCCGCTGCATGGGTGCGTTTTGGCATTTTTGGAGTTCAAGCCGCAGGCTGTCGTTTTCCGCTTGTAGACGTTCGAGTTTCTTTTTCGCGCTTTGGCATGAGAGCGGAATGAAGGGAAAAACAAGGAGTAGAAGAAAGGCTAAGTACTTCATGTTATTGGATTGTATTTATTCATCCATGGACCATGCTTCCTCATCATCCACAGGGTTCGGCAACCGTTCTGAGGTGCTACTTATTTTCCATAAATTTCACCCCGGCAAGCCTTCAAAGTATTCATCAACAAAGCCGTGACCGTCATCAATCCAACTCCGCCAGGGACTGGGGTGATAAAGCTGCTTCTGGGCGCAACCCCTTCAAAATCAACGTCTCCCGCAATACGAGTGCCCGATTTTTTACTGTCGTCTGGAATGCGATTGATGCCCACATCAATCACCACGGCCCCTTCTTTTACCCAATCGGCTTTCACAAATTCAGGGATACCGATGGCTGCCACGACGATGTCGGCGCGACGCACCTCAGCGGGTAGGTCCTTCGTACGCGAGTGGGTGAGGGTCACTGTGCAGTCGCCCGGATACCCCTTGCGGGAAAGCAGGATGCTGATGGGTGTGCCCACGATATTACTGCGGCCGATTACCACGCAGTGTTTACCGCTGGTTTCGATGTTATATCGCTTCAGGATTTCCAGGATGCCCATAGGCGTAGCGGGCAAAAACGAGGGAAGCCCTTGCGCCATGCGTCCGAAATTGACAGGATGGAAACCATCTACGTCTTTTTGTGGTGCAATGGCGAGCGTAACCGCCTCTTCGTCAATATGTTTGGGCAATGGAAGTTGAACGATAAAACCGTCCACATCAGGGTCGTTGTTCAGGCCTTCCACGATTTTGAGCAATTCTTCCTGTGAGATGTCCGCCTCACAACGGATCAGCGAGCTTTTAAAGCCCACTTGTTCGCAAGACCTGATTTTAGAGGCTACATACACCTGGCTCGCCGGGTTTTCGCCCACGATAATCGCAGCTAGGTGCGGGATTTTACCGCCCTGCATTTTGATCTGTTCTACTTCGGTAGCCAGTTCGGCTTTGATCTGTTCGGAGATGAGTTTTCCGTCGAGTAAATGCATGTTTTATGAAGTGATGGGTGTGAAGGAGCGAATGAGTGAGTGAAGGAAATTAAATTGTTTGACTATCTGCAATCTGTACCGTAAAGATTTGCATGGGAGTTGCCCTGGCCTTTAGGCTGGGGACAACATTCATATTAGGCGATATAGGGCTTTAGCCCTTGTTTTTAAAAGGGCTAAAGCCCTATATTACATTTGTTCCATTTCAATCCCCAGCCTGAAGACCGGGGCAATTTGACAGCCTCTGTACAATACGTGGATAGTCTGTTTAGCTAATTTCGTTTGAACACTCCTCACTCACTAATTTACTCATTCACTCAATATTTAGGCCATTTACCTTGTATTTTCATCACTTTTTCCAAAACATCGCGGACGCATCCTGCGCCTCCGGGAAGGGGAGAGATGTAATCGCAGGCAGCCATGATCTCTGGAATGGCATCGGCGGGGCAACAAGCCAAGGCGGATTTTCGGAGCGGTGGAAGGTCGGGAAGGTCGTCTCCCATGTAACAAATCTCGGTGGATTTAATGCCGGTGCGTTGCATAAACGATTGAAAGGCAACGGATTTGTCCTTTACACCAGAGTAGTATTCCGCAATGCCAAGATGCGTAGTGAACCGTTTTTTGACCCCTTCAGAAGTGCCCCCGGTAATGATTCCGATGGGGTATCCAGCATCCACGGCCCAGCGCAAGGCCTGGCCATCCCGGACGTTCATAGTGCGCAGGTATTCGCCGGCTTCGGTGACCATCAAATCGTTGTTGGTAAACACCCCATCCACATCAAACACAAAAGCCCGTACGGCCTTCATCGTATCGAACACGTGCTCCAACTCAAACTTGACCGTCAGTTCGTTGTCTTCACCCACCACCAGCCCACCCGTCACGGAAGGGATTCCGGATGGTGGAATTGGGACAAGGGTACTCGGATCTACCGGCCCAAGTCCTTGATTTACTTGTTGTTGGCTCTCCATTCGTACACCCATTTGGCTTGAATCTGCTCCAAGTGTCCTTCGCTGGAATCCTCACGCTTCCCTTCGAAGTGTGGGATTTCCAAAATCCATTGGAGCAGTTCGGTAAACCGGATTCGGTAAATTTTGCTTTCGTCAAAATCGTCGCCAAAACGCTCGTACAGCGCCATCGCTACGTCCTCATGGTCGGCCCACTGGATGGGCATGTTGTCAAAGTCTTGAAAAGGCATGTTTTTATGAAGTGATTGGCGATGAGGTGATGAAGTGATTGGCGATGAAATGATAAGAAATCACTTCATCGCCAATCACTTCATCACTTTTTATCAATGTTCGTGTCCAATGATTCGTCTCTGGTCGGGGATGGTGACGGTAATTTTGGCGGCGTTGTTGAGGATAACGCATTGACAACCAAGCCTACTTTCAATGCGCGGGTTGATGGCGCGATCGATAAAGTCTTCTTCTTTGTCGGAGATTTCCTCAATGTGCTCCTCTCCCTTTTCCACGTAAATATGGCAAGTAGAGCAGGCGCAAACGCCCCCGCAGTTGTGGTTCAGGTGTACATCGTACTCCTCGGTCAGTTCGAGGATGGACATGTCTACAAAGTCGCCCTCGACGGTTTTGGGGGCAATATTCGTATCTTCAAACAGGAATTGGATAACAGCCATATCGTAGCGCGAATATCATTCCGCGAATGGTTCGTTTAAAATGGAGGGCAAAGGTAGATTTTGATTGGGGGAAAAAGTGCAGGAGTTTAAGGCCTTTTTAATGTCTGGAAACAACGATATGCTGGAGATGTTTTAAAACAGGACCTAGAACATCCGATTTGCCCTGAAATAGTCCAAAGTGAGGCCGAAAGCTGCGTTAAGCGGTCAAATCCCTTCCAAAACCTCGATTTTTTCCCGCACGGAACCCTTTTCGGAATACCGCATAAAGCGCAAAGGCCATTGCAGCCAGAGCCCGGGTGTGTACAGTTTTTGGGCAAAAAACGCCACCTCTTTATCCAATTCCGCAATCAAAGCCTTTTCAGCCGCCATATCTGGGGCAAAAGCCAACAATTGCGCAGCCTTCCAAGAGGCACCCCTAGCCGTACCGATGCTGAACCCGACCCAGCCCTCATCTTCGGTACGAAAAAACCAGTCGAGCCAGGCAAAGGGCAACCAAATCTTGGCCAGTTGAGCTTGGGTTTGGTTGGTGAGCGATTCGATGATTTGATTGATGTGCATGAAATCGCGTCTCACGCCAAATATTGCATCCCGCTGCCGCACACTCGCTGCGGCGATTGCAAGGTCGAGGTTGATGTGTGCGTTCATGCTCAAGAGCAAGTGCTGCATCACCGTAAGTTGTTCATTGTGAGTCGATTCAAAGGCGATTCGCCAAGATTCGGTGGGTGTGCCCCCGGCTTGCCAAGTATCCAGCGCATCAAAATACCTTCGGGCAAAAACCACGTCCATTTGCTCCATCCGAGAGCCATTCTCGAATTCACCGCGCTCCACGGCATCGCGTACCGCAAGCGTCATCTTATAATACAAAGCCGCGAAATACCCGAGCGGGGAATTGTCGGCTTTGGCGGCGGCGATGATTTGCTCAAGCCGCGCAATGACTTCGGCAAAATTGTTGATGGGCATAGGCAAAATTAGGGTAGGAGGTTACCAGGTCGGTTCTCCGCGTTGTCCGACAACCCGAACCTGAATTCCAGTCACATTGATCGAGGTATTCCCCTTCCAAATCATGACAAAACCTTTTTCCTGCACCCCCCAAGAGTTGTTGATGTAGGGGTCCTTGCAAGCAAGCAGGATTTCGTTTTTCGCGCTGTCGAAGTTCCAACGACCGGTATCCACCACCTTCCCTTTGATGAGAATGTCAAAAGTCTGATCCTCACGGAAATGGAGCCACTTGGATTGGTAATTGTGGTGTACGGTGGTGTCGCTGGGCTGATAGGCCATGTTCAAATGCCACCAACCCGTAGCAAGGTAGGCCTTTTTACTGGCGGTAGGTGCTGGCAGCGCATCCACCGGAACTTGCACCATTTTAGGGGCCTTACGCACCTGCAAAGTGCCCTGAACGGTATCGTGCCGCTCTCCCTCAATCACATGGGAGGCATTGAACCCGTATTGTTTTTCTTCCTGCGCTGCGGGGGATGTTGCTTCGACGGCCTTCGTCTTTTGAAGGTTTTTGCAAGTCAAAATGCCGACCGCTACGACCAAAATACCGAGTAAGATGTTGATTTTCATGACTTTTAGAAAAAATCCCTCGCCAGCACGACACTGAGGAGGGATGGTGGAGTAGCTCCAAGTGGAATCGAACCACTATCTGAAGTTCCGGAAACTTCCATTCTATCCGTTGAACTATGGAGCCTTCACCCGCCTTCGCCCTAAAGGGCTACGGTGGGTTTTACAAATTGGGACGCAAAGGTATGGAAGCCCGGCGTTTTTCAAAACTTGAATTCAAAACTCTTCTACAATTCTTGTTTGCCGCTGCCAGTTTTACGCGCTCGACACCTAAAAACTAGCCTGAATTTCCAACAACTCCGAATCAATCCAAACCTTGGCTTCCTCGAGCATTGCCTGCGGGTCGTCGCCCCAAATAGCTTCGCCATAGCGCACCTGGACCCGCATTTCCCGCTCCCCAAAACGGCGCAAAAAATGGGGCAAAAAAGTATCGTCGCCAGTCCAGTGGTCGGCCGTAGACGCATAATCGATTGCCACGGGCACTATCGGGACGTTTTCTGTGGCGGATAATTTGAAGCCACCCAACCTAAATTCACGGGTGCTTGGATCGGAATGCGTGGTGCCTTCTGGAAAAAGGATTACTGGAAAACCTTCCTGTAATTTTTCGGCAATGCCGCCCAAGGTCCTTTTCCGGCTTTCAGCGCTTTCGCGTTTCAAAAAAAGCACACCGGTCACTTTGGCGCCGTAACCGACAATGGGCCAATTGGCCACCTCAGCTTTGGACACCGGATAGGCAAACACATCATAGATCAGTACCACAGGGTCGAGGTACGAACGGTGATTGCCCATCAAAATACAGGGAAAATCAGGTGGGGTT
>JALHPW010000210.1 GCA_022842255.1 Saprospiraceae bacterium
GGAAATGCCCTCCTTGCTTTGCAAATTTTCCCGGTGCCGCTTGTAAATCTCGGCGCTGTTCAAATGTTCGAAGCCGCTGTCGTCCCATTCGATTTTCAAGGCGTTTTTGCCCTGCAAGGCCGCCCAGGTGGAATCGGCCACCACGGCCACACCTTCGCGAATGGTGTTAAACACCTTCATTTGGACTTTAAAAACGTGTTTGACGCCCGGTATTTTACGGGCAGCCGTATCGTCAAAACTTTTCACCACTCCTCGTAGCCGCGGGTTGCGCTCCACCATGGCATACAACATGCCCGGGATTTTTTTGTCCAGGCCAAACACTGCAGTGCCGTTGGTTTTCAAAGGGGTATCCAATCGGCGAAGGGGTTTTCCAATAAGTTTGTATGCCGAACGGGGCTTGAGTGCGACTTCTTTGGGGGCCTCCAGTTTCGATGCATCGAGCACCAGTTCGCCGTAGTGAAACTTTCTGCCGGAGGGTCGGTGGATGACGTGCCCGGCCTCTGCGTAGCAGTCTGATTTTGCTACGCCCCATTTTTTGCTGGCGGCTTCAATCAACATTTCCCGGGCAGTGGCGCCCAATTTCAATAATTTCTGGTAGGCATTCCGGACCGTGGAGCTGCCCCCGGTCACCTGACTACCGTATTTTTTACCATCGCCGGGAGCAAAGACGACTTTGATTTCAGCCAAATTCACCTCCAGCTCTTCCGCAACGATTTGTGGAATGGCCTGAAAGGATCCTTGACCCATCTCGGCCCGGTGACTGAAAATGGTCACTTTCCCATCCGTGCCGATGCGCACCCAGGCATTGAGGTCAATCTCCGTGGGTTCGTTTTCAAGGACCAATATCCTGGCTCCCTGAGCGCTGACCGGGAAATAATATCCCACAAAAAGTGCGGTTCCCGCCAGTCCGGAAGTTTTGAGGAATTGCCTCCTGGACACTGATTTGCTATTGGTTGCGGTCGGCATATCGGATTGCTCTTTTAACGGTAATGGCATGAGGTAGGAATTGGGGCTATTGGGCCGGTGGTGCAAATCCACCTTTTTTGATCCAGGTGTTCCAGGCTTTTGAAAATGCCTCATGGCTCATGGGGGGTGTCGACCGACCCTCTCCGGGATTCCAAGCGGCCAGGACCAACCCATCGTTTGCATGCGCCAGCAATTGTTCCTTGGTTTTGCGGCCATTTTGGTTGGGGTCCATGAGTTGTTTGGCCAATTGATGCGGGGTTCTGCCCTCAAAGACCATTTTCATGTCTGCGGGGGGCAAATGCCAGTCGGGATGCCCGGGAGGGGTATGCAATCCGGGGGTGTTGCTGGCTTGGTGGCAATTGGAACATTTCATCGCAAAAACACCCTTCCCATCCTTGCCGCGCTGGGGCGACATGGCGTGCAAATGGCTGTCTTCTCCCTGCAAGGGCACGTCCCCGGCCGGGTGGCAGTTCATGCACCGCGGACTCATCAACACCTTATACACCTCCAAAAAGGCTTTGACGGATTGGATGCTGTCTTTTTTATAGGATTCAGACCTTGCCTCGCTGTCAGTCGCGTCACGAAGGTCCATAGGGGCCGAACCCATGCCAGTGAGGATGGAAACCATCAACCCCAGCACGGCAACCATGCTTACGGGGAGGGCATAGCGTGTTTTATTTCCTGAATGCTCTGTCATAACCAGATTTGCGTTTGAACAAGGTGTGTTTTTGATATTGGGATATTGGGATATTAAGATATTAAGATATTGGATATTGGGATATTTTTTGAAAAGCCGAATATCCCAATATCCCAATATCCCAATATCCCAATATCCCAATATCCCAATATCCCAATATCCCAATATCCCAATATCTTAATATCCCAATATCCTACCCCTTTCCTTTTTGCTGCAATTCAGCGGCCAGGTGGATGGCTTTGCGGATGCGTAAATAAGTACCGCAGCGGCAAATGTTGCCGCTCATGGCCGCATCGATGTCTTCGTCGCTGGGGTTAGGGTTCTCGCGTAGCAGTACTGCGGCCGACATGATTTGGCCAGAGTGACAATACCCGCATTGGGGCACGTCGATTTCCTGCCAGGCGGTTTGAACCGGGTGGTCGTTGTTGCCCGAAAGACCTTCGATGGTTACCACCTTTTGCCCTTCGGCACGGCTCACTTTGGTAACGCAGGAGCGCACGGCTTCCCCGTTGAGGTGTACCACACAAGCGCCACATTGCGCCACCCCACAGCCGTATTTAGTCCCGGTAAGCCCAATAACATCCCGAATTGCCCAAAGCAGGGGCATTTCAGGGTCTACGTCAAGGTGATAGGATTGACATTTAACGAAATCATGCGCAAAATGAGGATGAAAGGTGAAAATTGCTTGGCGTCTAGCTCGGCAGTCTACAAAAGTAATCCAACATGCCCACTGACAATTATGATTTTCAAATAATTTAGTACGAATTTCAAAGTTGGTCCAAATCGAAGGGCATCCTTCGGATTCGCTTTCCGGTTGCCGCAAATATAGCGTTGGCCAAAGCAGGGGCAAAAGGAGGCAATCCGGGTTCGCCAACCCCTTTTACTTTGCCGCCATCCGCCAGAATATGCACCTCCACTTCAGGCACTTCGTTTATGCGAACGAGCGGGTTGTCATAAAAATTATGCTGCATGACCCTGCCGTTCCCCAAGGTAATACCCGGTTTTACGGCTGCCCCAAGCGCCATTACAATCGAGCCTTCTATCTGGTTTTTTACATTGTCGGGATTCACCACCTCGCCTAAATCTATCACTACAAACACCTTGTCCACCACCACGGACTTGTCCGGACGGAAGCTTACTTCCACGACCTGCGCACATAATCCTGCAAAAAACTCCCATTGGGCCACCCCCCGACCTTTTCCTGGACCCAGTGGGGTGTCCCACCTGGAAAACACCCGCAATTTTTCCAATACCCGCTTGGTATCAGAGGGCTTGGAGAGTAGTTCCAGTCTAAAATCCATGGGGTCTTTTTTGGCCAGGTAAGCCAGTTCATCGATAAAACATTCATGCGCAAACGCCACCGTGGAGCTGGTAACCGACCTCCAGGCACCCAAGGGCACGTGATAATCGGCCCTGACAAACGAGGTTTTCAGGTTTGGAATTTCATAGGCCTGTTCGCCAATGCCTTCCACCATGATATTGTCCACCTTGGTTTTATCAAAATCGGCACGCACCGCCTCCAAGTAAGATGGGGCAATCACTTTATGCTGAAAGGCAATCAGTTTCCCATCCTCCGAAAAGCCTCCTTTGAGTTGGGAAAAGGTCATGGGCCGGAAAGGACCTTGTTCGGTAGTGTCTTCCCTTGTCCAGATGACTTTGACTGGTTTTTCGACTTGCTTCGCAACGTTTACCGCTTCTATGATGTAATCGATGTTCAGCCTCCGGCCAAAACCTCCGCCAATAAAGGTTGCGTGCAGTTTGATGTTATCGGGTGCAAAACCAATGTGTTTGTGCAAGTCGTTGGCGCCACTTCCCGTTATGGTACTGGGCACCTGGGTAGAAGTCCAAATCTCTACCTTTTCACCTTGTACCTGGGCCACGCAGTTCATGGGCTCCAACGGATGGTGGGCTACCATTGGGGTTTCGTACAATGCTTCCAGGGTATTTTGTGGAAGTAAGTTAAGGTTTTCAACGGAACCAAGGGTATTGTCCGGGAGCCCTTCCTCATTTGCGAGGCCGCGCAATTGTGTTTCGTACTCCGTGGAATTAAAAGTCTCAAAGCCGTGGGTATCCCATTCGATTTTGAGCCTTTTCCGAGCTTGCAGGGCCGTCCAATAGGTATTGGCTACCACAGCCACCCCAACCGTGCGGTATACGCCCATGAGCCTTTCTACGGCCACCACTTTTTCCACCCCGGGCATTTTCAGGGCCTCTTGGGCATCAAAATTTTTCAGGGTGCCACCAATGACCGGACACCGCTCCACGCTGGCGTACAGCATATCGGGTACTTGCACATCAATGCCAAATACCGCTTTGCCAGAGGTTTTGAGCGGCACATCCGGACGTTTTCCGGGTTTACCCAGAATTTTAAAGTCTTTTGGGTCTTTTAGTTTGGGTTCTTTGGGTAATTCCAATTTGGAGGCCTCTTCAACCAGCTCGCCATAGGTGAACGACCTGTTGGTGGGTTGATGGATTACCTTTCCATATTCGGCATAACAAGTCCCCGCATCCACGGCCCACTTCGCACTCGCTGCAGTGATAAATACCTCCTTGGCCGAGGCACCCACCTTTCTCAACTCGGTGTAATTGTTTCGAATAGAGGCACTGCCGCCAGCTCGTTGGCCATTGCCCAATTCCTTTTCCCCATTTGTTAGCAAAATCGTGATTTGCTCAAGGGAAACCTCAAATTCCTCGGCAATCAAGGCTGGGATGGA
Organism: Saprospiraceae bacterium; assembly: GCA_022842255.1. GTDB lineage: Bacteria > Bacteroidota > Bacteroidia > Chitinophagales > Saprospiraceae > M3007. Next base: position 4,378 of record JALHPW010000210.1, read on the forward strand.
CTGAAAGGTGCCCTGACCCATTTCGGGTTTGGTATTGAAAATCGAGATATTCCCGTTGGATTCAACCAGGATATAGGGCGTAAACCTTTTGCCTTCAGTAGGTAGGCTGGTTTGACTGGCAAAACCCTTGGTAGAAATACCCAGCCAAAGGGCAAGGCTTGCACCCCCGGTATTTTTGATGAAACTCCGTCTGGATATGCGACGCATGGCGAATCAATGTTAGGAAGGTGCGGGGTTTGGAACAAAGTTAAAGCTTTGCCCCTGATAACACAAACCCAGTTCCAAAATCGATTGCCAAAGAATGGCCCTGCTTGGCCCCTCCCTAAAAACTGAATGTCACATACCCTTTCACAAAAAACGGCGTGCCAGGGGTGTAGTGGATTTCCGAAACGGGCTCGATTTCGTTGCGCAAACGCGATTCGGTTTCAAATTGCGCCTCTTTCCAGGCGGAATTCAACAGGTTTTGCGCGTTGAGCCCAAATTCGATTTTCCCTTTTTTCCAACCCGCCACCGCATCCAGCAGGAAGTAACCCTCGGCATTGAGGCTATTGTCTTCGTTCGCCGGCCGGTCGCCCAAGTGCCGGCAACGCAGGCTACCAAAAAAGCCTTGCCCTTTGTCCCAGGACAATCCACCGGTAGCAGTGAGCTGTGGGGCCAGGGGTATAAACTGAGCGCCTTCCGGTTCTTCGGTCGACCGCGCACGGGAATACGTGACATCGGCATCCAGGTACAGGTTTTGGAACATTTGGACCCGCGCCGAAACATCCGCACCCAGGCGAAGGGTTTTGCCACCTGCTTCCACGATGGCTTCGTCGCCGACGTACACAAACTCTTGGTCCAGCGAGAGATACCAAGCCGCTACGTTAAACAGCACAGCGGGCGAAGGTTTGAAAATAGCCCCCAAATCAGCCCCCAAAGCTTTTGGGAGCACCTCCTGGCCGTTCTGGGGCACCACTACCCGGGTATCGTTGGAGTGGAAACCATAGCCGCCTGTGAGGTACAAACGCAGAGCGGAGGATGGGTCGAAATAGAGGTTCAGTTTGGGACTGAGGATGGAGGCGGTCACTCGACCTGGGTCGTACACAGAGTCCAGTTTGTTGTCGTAGGCCGACTGGAAAACATCCCCGCGCAACCCGGCATTGAGCGTGAATTTTGGCGCAAGGTGCCAGGTTTCAGACGCATAAAGGCCTGTATTTGTTTCGTTTACATCCCCCAAGGCGAGCCGAGAGCGGGTGAAGGCACGTTGTAGGGAACGGCTCAATTCACTGTCGTCGGTTTGGTCGTTGCGGAAATACAGCCCAATTTCTGTGTCCAGTTTTTTGCCGAACAGATCGCCCGAAGTTTGATAAGCGCCGTTGTAGCCCAAAATTCGGCGGTGTTCTTTTTGGCGGATTTGGTCGCCATTCACAGGGTCTTCCTTGAAAAAGGTGAAGTTGGAGTAGAGCTCAAAGGAATAGTCCACATAGTATAGTTGATTTTTAAACAAACTACTGTTGTTCAAGGACTTAACGTGTTCAAAATTGAAATTGTAGCGACTGGTTTTTCCACCTTCCGTATCGTCGATGGCGCCGAAGCGGCCAATCTGCCCGCTCTGGATGGCCCGCTCCGGAATTTGTCCGGAAGCATCCCAGCTGCTCTGAAAAGCAGAGGCCGAAATCGTGATGCGTTGCTCATCGTCGAGCAGCGCCCGGAATTTGCCAAACAGGTTGAAGCGGTTGAACGCTTGTGGACTGTCGAAATAGCCATCCGAGTAGTAGGTTTCGGAGGCGATGTAGGCGGAGCGGTTTTGGCGCTGTGCGTTTTTGCCCAATAGGTTGAAGGCCCCCACAGCACGGGCGGTGCCAAACTGCCCACCCTCCAGTTTCAAAAACGAGCGATCCAGCACATCAGTGGTTTTGAAACGAACCAATCCTGCGGTGGTAAAATTGCCTGCATCCGCATAGTACGGCCCTTTTTTAAACTCCACATTGTCAATGAGTTCTGGGATAACGAAGTGCAGGTCGGCATATCCCTGACCGTGCGCATGGCTCACCATATTGACCGGGAGGCCATCCACCGTGAGGTTGATATCGGTGCCGTGGTCGATGTCGAAACCGCGAAGGAAAATCTGTTCTGCTTTGCCACCCCCGGCGTGTTGGGCGATGAAAAGGCCAGGTACGATGCGCAGCACGTCTTGGGTGGTGGTGATGGGCCGGGTGCGGATGTCCAAGGCACTGATGCTTTGGAAAGGCTGTGAGGTGGCCGTTTTTACTTCTACGTTTTCGAGTTCAATGGCCGCGGTTTTTAGGTCAATTTTGACCGTGGTGGTCTCGGCATCGCGTACGGCAACGTTTTCGACTATTTTGGTTTCAAAACCTATATAACTGATGGTCAGGGTGTAGGTGCCTGCGGCAAGGTTGTTGAAATTGAAAAAACCGAGGGTGTTTGAATTGGTGTATAGCCCGCCGGGGTCCAAGCGAACTGTTCCCCCTGCGAGTTCCATGCCAGTGCCGTGCTCCGTGATTTGACCGTTTATGGAGCCATTGTGCGCGTTCAGGCTGAAGGCGAAAAACAAGGATATGGGCAGGAGTAGAAGTTTGTTCTTCATGTATTGTCGTTGCGATTTTTGATAGTATGGCTTGATATACGAAGGGCTTCAGAATTCGGTTTTCCTGCTACGAATATACGTTGTTATACCGTTTGCGTTTTGATTCCAAGGTGGTGTGTGTGCCCAATGGATGTAAAATTGTGTATCAAATCCTTTGATTGTCAACTAATTTGCCCATACCTTTGCGGTGTCCTTCGGGGCAATTACTTTTCATTTTTTCAATTTTTTCAGTATGCAAACAGGAACTGTCAAGTTCTTCAACGAGACCAAAGGTTTTGGTTTCGTCGTCAACTCCGCCACCGGCGAAGAAGTATTCGTACACGTCAGCGGTTTGGTTGACAAAGTCCGTGAGGGCGACACCGTCACTTTCGAGACAAAAGAAGGCAAAAAAGGCTTGAACGCGGTCAATGTCCAACTCGCATAAGCGAATCAAACATTCGACGATACGATTCAAAAACTCCAGCGGGCAACCGTTGGAGTTTTTTTATGCCCTTTTTCCCGGATTATTCATCAAAAGGGGGCGGAACGGCTGTATAAACCAGCAAACTGGCCCAAATCATTTTGAAAGATTCTTTGGTTTTTTGAAAAATTCAAAGCGCCTTTCAAAATAAAAAAATAAAACTCAGGTATTCTCAACAAATAAAATTACCTTTGCCCTGTCCTTCGGGACAATTACTTTTCATTTTTTCAATTTTTTTAGTATGTTATCAGGAACTGTTAAGTTCTTCAACGAAACCAAAGGTTTCGGTTTCGTAGTCGACTCAAACTCGGGCGAAGAAATTTTTGTTCACGTCAGCGGTTTGGTTGACAAAGTCCGCGAAGGTGATTCTGTCACGTTCGAGACCCAACAAGGCAAAAAAGGCTTGAATGCGGTCAATGTCCAACTCGCGTAAGCGACTCCGGCATTTAGACGATAAAATCAAAAAAAACTCCGACGGGCAACCGTTGGAGTTTTTTTTTGTCCGTGTCTTTAAAGCGGCTAGTGAGGGATTCCAGTGATGGAAATATACACCAGTGCAACCAATACACCAAGTACCATGGCCACAAAAATGTACACTAA
>JALHPW010000211.1 GCA_022842255.1 Saprospiraceae bacterium
CCATATCATCGAACTAGGAAAATCATCGGTATTGAGGAATGGGACAGCCTGGAATGCTCCGTTTTCTGCCTATTACTTTACCAACGATAAAAGTCGGTTTAGCCTTAGAAGTACCCTAATACAAAACGGATTTGAACATGTTTTTTCGATGACAGATATCAGCAGCAAATTAGGGCTGCAATATCTGTCAAGAAATGTCTTTTGGGATGGAATCCCAAGTACATTCTACGGTGTTGTTTTAGACCAAGACCAGGTATTAAATTATTACCGTGTCGACACCACGCTCGCCAACCAATACATAGAAATCCTGCACTATGATTCTGTTAACCATGTGGTGGAAGGGCGCTTCCAAACCTTTCTGGAGGGGCCTACCACTTATTCATTTTTGCCTGACAGTATCAAGATGACGGAAGGAAAGTTTCATTTGACTATAAAGGAGTGATTTCGCGTAAGACCTCGTAGGTTTTTGAAACCTACGAGGTCTTTTAAGAGCCAAATCACCCCTCATGCCATCCAAACCGCTCTCCCAATTGCTTCTTTAAAGCATTCATTTCGTCGCGGTATTGCGCTGCACTGATAAAGTCGAGGTCTTTGGCAGCGGCCTTCATTTTCTTTTCGGAATCGGCCACCATTTTTTCCAGCTGGGCGCGGGTGGCAAAGGCTATAATCGGTTCTGCAGCAAGACTAACTTCCTCATTCTCCACGTAAAACTTGGTTGGCTCCACGCCCCGGATATCCAAAATACTCCGTGTGGCCAATATCTGCTCCTTGGTTTTGGTCACGGTGGTCGGTGTGATGCCGTGCTGCTCGTTGTAGGCGATCTGGATGCTGCGGCGGCGCATGGTTTCATCCATGGTGCTGCGCATAGCATCGGTAATCTTATCGGCATAAAAAATGACCAGGCCGTTTGAGTTCCGCGCTGCACGGCCTGCCGTTTGGGTAAGCGAACGGGCATTGCGCAAAAAACCTTCCTTGTCTGCATCCAGGATGGCCACCAGGGAAACCTCCGGAAGGTCCAGGCCCTCCCGAAGCAGGTTTACGCCAATCAGTACATCAAACTCGCCAAGCCTCAGGTCGCGGAGTATTTCCACCCGTTCCAAGGTCTCCACCTCGGAGTGGATATACCGGCATTTGATACCGATCCTGTCAAAATAATTGGCCAATTCTTCGGCCATGCGTTTGGTCAGGGTGGTCACCAGGGCACGTTCGTTTACTTCTACCCGTTGCTGGATTTCCTCAATCAAGTCGTCGATTTGGTTCAAGGACGGCCGTACCTCAATGGGTGGGTCGAGCAGGCCTGTCGGGCGGACCAATTGTTCCACCACCACGCCCTCGGTCTTTTCCAGTTCATAGTCGGCAGGTGTTGCGCTCACGAAGACCACCTGATTGATCATGCCCTCAAATTCGTCAAAATTGAGCGGACGGTTGTCCATGGCCGAGGGTAGTCGGAATCCAAAATTGACCAGCGATTGTTTGCGGGCCCGGTCACCGCCCCACATTCCACGGATCTGTGGGATGGTCACGTGGCTTTCGTCAATGATCATCAGAAAATCGTCCGGGAAATAGTCCAACAGGCAGAACGGACGGGTGCCAGGCTTGCGCCGGTCGAAGAAACGCGAGTAGTTTTCGATACCGGAGCAATAGCCCAGTTCGCGGATCATTTCCAGGTCAAAAGAGGTGCGTTCCTTGATGCGTCGGGCCTCTGCGGAGCGCCCTTCACTGATAAAGTACCGTTCCTGCGCAGTCATTTCATCCTGAATGCTGTGGATGATGTCGGTCAAGCGGTCCTTGGGGGCCACATACAGGTTGGCCGGGAAAATAGCGGCCGTGTCCAATGATTCTATACGTCGGCCCGAAACCAATTCCAGGCTTTCAATGCTTTCGATTTCGTCGCCGAAAAAAATGACGCGGTAGCCGGTGTCAGCATACGGTAGGTTGATATCGACCGTATCGCCGCGCACCCGGAAAGTGCCACGGGAGAAGTCTGTTTCGGTGCGCGAATACAGGCTGTCCGTGAGGGCGTACAAAAACTGGGTTTTTTGAAACTTCATCCCCTTTTGAAGGCGGATGATTCCTGTTTTGAAATCATCCGGATTTCCCATGCCGTAAATGCAGGATACCGAGGCTACAATGATAATGTCGCGTCTTCCGGAGAGCAGGGTGCTGGTGGCGCGCAGTCGGAGTTTGTCCACCAACTCATTGATTTGCAGGTCTTTTTCGATGTAGGTATCCGTTACGGAGAGATAGGCCTCGGGCTGGTAATAGTCGTAGTACGAGACAAAATACTCCACCGCATTGTCTGGGAAAAAACTCTGGAACTCACCGTATAGCTGAGCGGTCAGCGTTTTGTTGTGGGTAAGCACGAGGGTTGGGCGATTCAGCTGGCTAATGACATTGGCCATTGTAAAGGTTTTGCCAGAGCCGGTCACACCGAGCAATACCTGCGCCTGGTCGCCCTGCTTAACGCCGTTCACCAACTGTTCGATGGCTTGTGGCTGATCGCCCGTGGGGACGTAATTGGAAGTGATTTTGAAGTCCATAGTAAGCCTGCAAAAATACGTTGGCCAAACATTTTTTCACACAAAAAGTTTTGGGTTTAGATGCTTGCCATTGCCCTACAAAAAACATGAGCCACCCCGAAGAACGGGATGACTCATGTTCACTTTTATCCTAAAAATCTAAACGGAACCGTCCAGATATTACTTCTGAACTACTACACGACGGACAGCGGTTTCGCCATCAACCGTTACGCGGAGGAAGTAAGCGCCTTGGGCCATGTTGCTAAGGTCAACGTTTTGGCTGAGGTTGCTCAGTTTGCCAACGTTGAGGCTTTGCAGGGTTTGACCCAGGGTGTTGAGTACTTCGATGCGAACGTCAGCCGCAGCAGCCAGTGCGAGGTTGAGCGTTACGATACCAGAAGTTGGGTTCGGGCTAAGCACGAACGACTGGATGGAAGCAGGGTCTTCGGTGCCAACCGTTACTTGAACCGTTACAACCGCAGGCTCAGAGCATGCATCGCTTACGGTGCAAGTGTAAGTGCCGGCAGGAACGTTGGTAAGGTCTTGCGTGGTAGCACCATTGCTCCAAGTGTAGGTGTAAGAGCCATCATCACCGATGATGTCACCGATACCGCCACCAGGGGTCAGGTTCACAGAACCGCTGCCAGTGGTAGCAGTTGCCGTGATGTCGTCCGTAAGCGGAAGGAATACCATCTGGGTAGATTGACCAACAAAGAAGCAGCCATTGCCTGGATCAGTATCGAAGAGTGTAGCGCCATTGGCTGGGTCAGTATCCGTACCGCCGCCCAATACGATTGGGGTGATGTAGTACACGTTGAATGGGAATGGGTCGCCATCGTTTACATAACCTACTGCAAATGGATCGGTCAAGAAACCTGTGCTACCTACGAGGAGGTCAGGTACATCACTTGGCCAAGTGTTTGCTGGGATAGGTGCGCTGGTGATAGCCCAAGCGAGACCAAAAATAGGGCCTTCATTCGGGAGCACAAAGCTGGCTGGGTCGATGGTGATAAGGTCGCTCAACTGACCTTGTTCGCACAAGAAAGGTGAGCTAACGGTGTACGTACCTACTACGCCATCGGCGCAGGTAACGCTTGGCACTTTGCTGATTTCGATACAGAATTCGCCCAATGCTACAGCAGTTTGGAACTGGAAGCCGTCGATCAACATGAAATAGTTTTGACCAGCAACCGTTTCAAGGTCTACAGCCGAGCGCCAGTCTGGGTCGCCGTTTGCAAACAGGTCATCGTTACAAGCAACTTCTGTCAAGTCGTCACAGTTGTCACCAGCATAGATAAGCATTTGGGTGTCACCCGGGTCTTGTTGTGCGGTACCGATATAGTTGGTTGCGTTGCAAGGAACCGTTTCGATGTGGTATTTCTCGCCGTCGCCAACGAACGTGTACCACATGGTGGTGTTGAGGATGTCCACACCAGCAGTTTCGCCCCAGCAATCTACCTGTGGGTCGCTTGGCGATACAGTAGCGTTGGTGTTGTCATAAATACCAGTGGTTTGGGTCGTAGCTTGTCCGAAGAAGAGCGTAAGGTCTACAGCAGCGTCGCACTCATCCACATTGTACACAACAGCTGGAAGCTGGATGTACTCAACATCGTCGATGTAGTTGGTGTGGTTGTTGTCGATGCCGTAGAAGTCGATACCACCGAGGTTGTTTGGGTAAGCCATCTTGATCACGTACTGGCCATCCACCCAAAGGGTCAGGAGGTTGTTGTCGAGGTCAATGATGTGGCGAACTTCGAACCATTCGTCGCTTGGGTAAGTGAATTCGGCAAGGCTTGCACCTGCACCGATTTGTACGTTACCTGCGTTGTTTGCGCCAAAGAAAGCGTCCAGGTTCCAAGAACCGGCACCGATTGGCACTACGTTTTGGATGTTGTAGTAGGCTTGTTTGCCAGCAGGTACGTAGTACATCCACTTCAGTTCATAGCGACCAGTGGTTTTGTTGCCAAGTTTGAGCACCACGTCTTGTGGGCCACCGCCAGCAGCAGTGGTCAGGATTTTGAACGACTTGGTCCCAGAGTTGGCCTGCTCGGTCGAGATGATACCGTCTTCTGCGCCACCGTTTACGGTACCGCTCCAGGTAGTCCACCAAGCATTGGCCGCACCACCTTGTTGGGCAACGTTTTGCTGAGCAAGCCTCTGCGTGGTATTATACGTCTCCATGTTGTCGCAAACAATCTTGTTTGGATTTTGCGCGCATTCAACCACGCAAGGGTCGCAAGAGTTGAAGCAAACTGCAGCCAAGGTTACGTCTTCAGAACCAACCGTCAGTACGCGGTTGTAGCCACCGTTGTTGTCGTCTACACCGCAAGCGGCTTGACCAGATTCCCAGCCATTAGGGCCGTTTTTGAATTTGTACTGGTGGTCGCTGCCTTCTTCCAAGGCTACGGTTGCGCTCCAAAGGCCATTGCCTTGGTCGGTCATAGCCACATCAGCCCAGTTGCTGAACGAGCCAGCGAGCTTCATACCTGCTGGGTCAACTGTGATTTGTGAAGCATTTACCTGGAAGGTTACGTCGTGAATAGGCGTAGAGAACTCGTAAAGTTCCACATCGTCTACTTTCCAGTGGTATTCCCAAGCACCTACCTGACGGAACTGAATCCAAACCTGAGCTTGGTTGTCAGCGATATCAAGGTCAAGGTCTACAGAACCATCGAAAATGGCGCCGCTAGGCAGGGCAGCCAAAATCTGGGTGTAAGTGAAATCGACCCCATTTGTGCTGATCCCAACACTGATGTTGTTCTCGTCATCAAAGAAGTATTGGGTGTTGAAGCGCAAGTGCACGTCGGTTTTGCCGGTGCAGCTGGCTGGCGTGGCAGGGCCGGTGAGGCGCACATCGTGTGCATTGCCGTCGCCGTTCTCGTCAGAGTTGAAGTACCAGTAGCCCGTGCTTGCCGTAGCAGCGCCGAAAGCAGGAACGGCAGGATTCACGAAGCCAGCGAGTGGGTCGGTGGTCCAAGTCCAAACCTCGGTTCCAGCATTGGTGCCACTGTGTGCCCAGCCGGCATTGGAGTTAAAGGTTTCCGACCAGAACGCCGTCTGGGCGAAAGAAGCTTGAAGGCCAAGTGCGAGCATCAGCACTGCCACAAGACTTCTGAAAGTCATTGTTTTTGCCATGAGAGAAAAAATGAGTTAGGTTAACAGTAAAACATGATTGTGTTTGAACCGCCAAAATTCTGGAAAAGAATCGGGACGGCCTTCCATTGTGGTGCGGAATTTTACCAAATGACGGTTTTTAACAAAAAAGCAGAATTGTACTTCGAGCCTGTTTTTCCATCATTTTGGGCATACAAGGTACGGGAAAAAATGCTTATCAGGTTGATTTTCAACAAAAAAGATTGGCGACAAAAGAATATAAGATGCAGGTACTCAGGTGTTTTGCTGCCCCTGCACCCGTTTGTCCATGATTCGAAACCAAATTGGCGGGATCAAAGCCAATACAATACTAGTAGGATATCCAAAAGGCAATTGAGGGCTTTCATCCATGTGTCTTAAGATCTGGTATTTGCGGGTAGACTTGAAATGGTGGTCGCTGTGCCGTGTCAGTTCATACAAGAAGATACGCCCAAGCTCGTGGTCGCTGTTCCAAGAGTGGCGGGGCGACACAGGCTCTGGTCGGCCAGTAGCCAAAATACGCCGCCGCAGGCCGTAATGCTCGATATAGTTCACCGTTTCCAGCAATAAAAAACTTACGATGGCAATGGCAATTGCCCCAATCAGTGCTTGCCAGCCAAAGGCCAGCCCAATCCCCAAAAGCCAGAGTGACTGAAAGAGCGTGTAGCGAAGCATGAGATTGTACCAGGTAAATTCTTGCTGGCCAGCTTTTTCCAGGCGCGCTCGTTCCAGTGCCCAGGCGCTCTGCCAACTGCCAGCGATAGAACGCAGCCAAAAAACAAACACGTTTTCACCCAAACGGGCGGATGCAGGGTCGGCGTCTGTTGCCACATTTTTGTGGTGACCTCGATTGTGTTCCACAAAAAAATGTTGGTACAACGAGGGGAGGAGCATGGCCTGGGCCAGCCATTGTTCAAGCTTTTGGCTGCGGTGGCCCAGTTCATGTGCCACATTGATGCCGCAGGTACCAGCTACAATGCCCACACTCAGGGTCAGGCCAATGGTTTCGGCGATTGAAAGTGTTTGAGCAGATAAAATCCAAAGGTACCAGCCGACAATGCCAAAAAGCAGGGGGGCGTTGAGGTACAACAAAACATCGAAAAACACGCGTTTTGTACGATTGTCTTCGTCGCGTTCCGGCACATTTTCCTTTGATTGGGGGGTGAATAGTTCCACCACTGGGAGCATCCCGAATACCAGGGCAAGGGTAAGCCATGCAAAAGCGCCCTGCCATGCCAGTCCGAGTGCGGCACTGGCAGGTACAAGATATGCGATGAGATATTTTAGGTCCCGCATCATGCTTGTTTTGGGTAATTGTGGATTTGGTTAGTTGTGGATTTGTTTAGTTGGGTGCCCAAGCTTGAATGCACGAATAACCAAATCCCCAACAAACCAAATCCACAATCAGCAATTATTCCTCATCCAATATCTTCCATTGGAGGGCAGCTTTTACGAGGCCAGCCGTATTGCGTGCGCCTAATTTGGCAAGTAAAGCGGCCCGGTGGCTTTCTACTGTTTTTTCGGATAGGAAAAGTTGAGAGGCGATCTCTGGGGTGGTGCGTTCGTCCATGATCAGATGGAGTACCTCCCGTTCCCGGCGACTGATTTTAGGGGGCTCCTTCGGGGCCGTGGCGCCTGCACGGTGGTGCATCAAACCACGCATCACCACATCAGTCACTTCTTTGCTAAAATAGGTCTTGCCAGCCGAAAGTGTTCGGATGGCATGGCAGAGCTCGGCTTTTCCGGTGTTTTTGAGTACATACCCCTGTGCCCCCAATCCCAACATGGCCGAAATATAACTTTCCTCGCTCAGCATGGAAAGCACCAAAATCTTTAGTTCGGGAAGATCGGTTCGAAGTTGTTTGCAAACTTCAAGGCCGGATTGGTCTGGCAGGTTGATATCGAGCAAAAGTACATCCGGAGGGTTGGCGCCAACTTGACGAAGGGTCTCGGAGGCAGTAGTAGCTTTGCCCACAAGCTCAAAATCGGGTTCCCCCACCAGAAGGCTTTCAACACCTTCGGCAAACATAACGTGGTCGTCAGCTATAAAAATACGAATCATGGGCGTGATTGAATCAAATGTGGTCAATGGGATTTAATGTGGTCAATGGGGGGGATGTGGTCAATGGGGGCCATTTTCTTTGCGAGGCCAAAAGTACAGCAAACGATCTGACCTTGTAGCCCTTAAAAAAAACAGAAAATGCTCAAAGGTGAAGGAGGGTTTGCCCCATCTTTGACGCATGAAATCCAAGGTGCGAAAAAGGCCATCATGGCTCGTTGAAATTTCCATCAAAAAGCTACTGCCAGCAATTGAAAAGATTGGCTTCACTACCTTGGGCATCCTGCTTGCCTTGT
>JALHPW010000212.1 GCA_022842255.1 Saprospiraceae bacterium
GCTCTTCCGATCTATTCAGACCGTGGACAAAATACTCATCATCGACGACGAAGAAAAACTCCGCTCCTTGTTGGCGCGTATCGTCGGACTGGAAGGTTTTGAGGTGCTTCAAGCAGGGGATTGCAAAACCGGGCTGAAAAAACTCGAGCAACACCCAGATGTTCTGGTGGTGCTTTGCGACGTGAAACTGCCCGATGGCAATGGCGTGGAGCTCGCAGGGCAAATCAAAACTGCCCACCCTTGGGTAGAGGTAATCTTGTTGACGGCTTACGGAAACATCCCCGATGGGGTGCAGGCCATCAAAAATGGGGCTTTCGACTACATTACCAAGGGTGACGACAACAACAAAATCCTGCCCTTGCTACACCGCGCGGTTGAAAAAGTGACCCTGGCACAACGTGTCAGACAACTGGAAAAACAACTGGGGGAGCGTCATTCTTTCGACCGCATAATCGGCAAGTCCAAAAGTATCCAAGCTGCCATCGAACTTGCCCGTAAGGTGGCGCCAACCGATACCACCGTGTTACTCACCGGCGAAACCGGTACAGGGAAAGAAGTGTTCGCGCAGGCCATCCATCAAGAAAGTCAGCGGAAAAACCGGCCGTTTGTGGCCATTAACTGCTCAGCGTTCAGCCACGATCTACTGGAAAGCGAGATGTTTGGGCACAAGGCTGGGGCCTTCACAGGTGCAGTTAAAGACAAGAAGGGCTTGTTTTTGGAAGCCCATGGAGGCACGATGTTTTTGGATGAAATCGGGGAAATGCCTGCCAATTTGCAAGCAAAATTGTTGCGGGTCCTGGAATCCGGTGAGTTTCTGAAAGTAGGGGAAAGTACCCCCACCAAGGTCAACGTTCGGCTCATCGCCGCCACGAACCGGGATTTGCCCAAGGAAATCGAACAAGGGCATTTCCGGGCGGATTTGTACTACCGCATTGCCGTCTTTCAAATCAAATTGCCCGCGCTGCAAGAGCGACTGAGCGATATTGAACCCCTGACCCAACACTTCGCCGCCCATTTTGCGCAAAAAACCAACCAAAAAATCAAATCCATCGACCCTGAATTCATCGCTGCGCTCAAACAGCACCGTTGGCCAGGCAATATTCGAGAACTGAAAAATGTAGTCGAGCGCTGTGTCATCATGATGGACGACGGGCAGCTGCAGCTAGAAACACTTCCGTTTGAACTCCAACAGCTGGCATGGACCTCAAACGCCGCCGAGCCCCGAACACTTTCGGCTTTTGACTTGGCAAGCGCCGAAAAACTACACATCCTAAAAGTGCTCAACCACACTGGCGGAAATAAATCAGAAACCGCCCGATTGCTCAATATTGCGCCGGCTACCCTGTACCGGAAGCTGGCGGAATGGGGCGTTTGAGTCTCTCATTTTTTGCTATAAGTCTCTCATTTTGAAACACTTTTCAAGATTGGCATACCCTGCCTGAAAAGTGTTTTTTGTTTCCAATCCATACATTTTCAAGCAGTTGTAAGGTTGGCATGGCGCATTCATGCCATGTGGCATTTGCTTTGGGAAACCTCATGCAAACACTACTGTCATGAGCCATCCAATTTTAAACAAACAGCTCTCACCATGATGACCATTCTCTTGCTACTGCTCGGTGGCGTGTGCTTCGCGCTCTTCTACAAAACCGTCGACTTCTTTGAAAAAATTTAAACCCATCCTGTGATGATGCTCCTCTTTATCATTTCACTACTGGTTTTCGGCTATCTAGTTTATGTACTCGTGAAACCTGAAAAATTCTAGATAGACGGGTCGCCCAACCCTAAACCCCAATGCCCCACAACCATTCTCAACACAAATCATGAATACTGAAATACTCGGCGTACTCGCCATTTTTCTATTTACCCTGGTTTTAGCCTGGCCACTGGGTCGATATATCGCCAAGACCTATAGTGGGGAACGTACTTGGACTGACCCTATATTCGGCCCGATCGAGCGGCTCTTCTTCCGCCTTAGTGGCATTGACCCCAAGCAGGAAATGACCTGGGTAGAACACCTTAAAGCATTGTTGACCATCAACTTTGTTTGGTTTTTGGCTACTATGTTTGTTCTGATGAACATGGCTTGGCTGCCGTTCAATCCAGATGGCAATCCGTCTATGAGTCCCGACTTGGCCTTCAATACCAGCATTTCGTTTGTGGTCAACTGCAATTTGCAGCATTACAGCGGCGAATCAGGCCTGAGCTATCTCGGGCAAATTTGGCTGATGTTTCTGCAATTTGTCAGCGCAGCCACGGGCATGGCAACGGCGGCGGTATTGTTTAATGCACTCAAAACCCGCACCCCACTCCCCCTTCAGGGGCCAGGGGAGGGGCCAGGGGTAGGGGGCAACAATTTTTACAACTATTTCCTGAAATCCTGCACCCGCATTTTGTTGCCCCTGTCCATACTGGTGGCTATCCTGATGATGTTCAACGGCTCACCAATGACCTTCGAGGGAAAGGACACGGTTGTCGGTTTGCAAGGCGACACGGTGCAGGTCAGTCGAGGCCCGGTAGCGGCTTTTGTGGCCATTAAACACCTTGGGACAAACGGAGGTGGTTTTTTTGGCGCCAACTCGGCGCATCCCTTGGAGAATCCGAGTTATCTGACGGCTTTGCTTCAGTTGTTTGCCCAACTCATTATTCCAGTAGCCATGGTTTTTGCATTTGGTTTTTATCTGCGCCGACGCAAATTGGCCCTGATGATATTCGGGGTGATGACCATCGGGTTTTTGATGCTAGCAATCCCGAATATAGTTTTTGAAATGAATGGTAACCCTGCCATTTCAGCCATGGGTGTGGACCAAAGTTTGGGGGCCATGGAAGGCAAGGAGATCCGATTCGGGGCCGCAATGTCCGCTTATTGGAGCATCTTGACGACCGTGATTTCAACGGGTTCGGTCAATGCCATGCACGACAGTACCATGCCACTTTCCGGCATGAACCAACTTTTGGGCATGATGGTCAATGGATTTTATGGCGGTTGCGGTGTGGGCATCTTGAATTTCTTTATTTACCTCATCATTGCTGTATTTATTGCCGGATTGATGGTCGGTCGAACCCCAGAATTCCTGGGCAAAAAAGTGGAGGCCCGAGAAGTGAAGATTGCCATGATTACAGCACTGCTCAGTCCCTTGCTCATCATGGGCGGCACGGCAATTTCTGCCTGGATGATGGTCCAAGACCCTAGTCTACCTTGGCTGAACAACCCCGGATTTCACGGTTTTTCCGAAATGCTCTATGAAATGACCTCCGCCAATGCCAACAACGGCTCCGGTTTTGAAGGTTTGGGCGACAACAACCCATTTTGGAACATCTCGACGGGTATTCTGCTCCTGCTTGGGCGGTTTGTCCCAATCATTGGCCCCATCGCCATCGGCGGCTTGTTGGCTTCCAAAAAATACATCCCGGAAGGTGCAGGCACTCTTAAAACAGACACCGGTACGTTCGGAGTGATGATCTTTTGTGTGATTGCGATCATTACCGCCTTGTCGTATTTCCCTGCATTGGCACTGGGGCCTATTGCGGAGTATTTTTCTATCGGTTAACCTCATGGATATTTTTTACCACATAGAACGCATAGTACACATAGCGTACTCAAAATCTATGTTTTCTATGTGTACTATGTGGTAAATCCATAGTTCAAAACAACAAACATGAACAATAACACAAAAAAGGGGCTCTTTCAGCCTCAACTCATACGCGATGCACTTTGGCAATCGGTCCTCAAACTCGACCCGCGTCAAATGTTCCGCAACCCAGTGATGTTTACCGTAGAAATTGGTACCGCCATTATGCTGGTGGTCACCATTCTGTCCATGAGATCAGGCGCAGATGTGGCGACCCTGGGTAATCCAGGGTATAATTTCGTCATATTCATCCTGTTGTTCCTAACTGTATTGTTTGCCAATTTCGCGGAAGCATTTGCGGAAGCAAGGGGCAAGGCGCAGGCCGAAAGCTTGCGGAAAACACGGAAGGATACACCCGCCCGACTCTTGTTGGATGGCGGCACCACCACCACGGTTTCTTCCTCCGACCTTCGTCGGGGCGACCGGTTTGTCTGCGAAGCAGGCGATATTATTCCCACCGATGGTGAAATCATTGAAGGGCTGGCAACCATTGACGAAAGTGCCATCACGGGCGAATCTGCCCCGGTAATCAGGGAAGCAGGCGGCGATAAATCCAGTGTCACGGGTGGTACAAAAGTGCTTTCCGATCGTATTGTGGCGTCGGTTACCGTCCAGCCTGGTGAAAGCTTTTTGGATAAAATGATTGCCCTGGTGGAAGGCGCCAGTCGGCAGAAAACACCCAACGAAATCGCTTTGACCATTCTGCTGGCGGGCTTTACGCTGGTGTTTGTCATCGTATGCATCACACTCAAACCGTTTGCCGATTACGCCAACACCCCGATTTCCATTGCTGCTTATGTGTCTTTGTTTGTATGCCTGATTCCGACCACGATTGGAGGCTTGTTGTCTGCCATTGGCATCGCGGGCATGGACAGGGCCTTGAGGGCCAATGTGATCACCAAATCTGGCAAAGCCGTTGAAACGGCTGGGGATATTGACGTGCTATTGCTCGACAAAACCGGCACCATCACCATTGGCAACCGCAGGGCTACCAATTTTTATGCTACAGAAGGCACCCACCGCGACGATGTTATTCGCAGCAGTGTATTGAGCTCGCTGGCGGACGAAACACCCGAAGGAAAAAGTATTGTGGAATTGGCCAGTCCCGAATTGGTCAAAGAACTGAGTATAGAAGGTGCTACCCTGATAAAATTTACTGCCGAAACCCGTACCAGCGGCGTAAATCTGGCGGACGGCACCCGTATTCGCAAAGGAGCGCAAGATACCATCCGACAATTGGTGGAGCGGGCAGGAAATGCATTCCCGGAGGATATCGCCAAGGAAATCAAATACATTTCTTCAAACGGTGGAACACCACTCGCGGTAACCGTCAACGAAAAGGTGGTGGGTGCCATTGAACTACAGGACATTATCAAACCGGGAATCAGCGAACGTTTTGAGCGCTTGCGAAAAATGGGCATCAAAACCGTGATGGTAACAGGGGATAACCCGCTGACTGCCAAGTTTATAGCCCAAAAGGCCGGGGTGGACGACTTTATCGCCGAGGCCAAACCCGAGGATAAAATGGAATACATCAAAAAAGAGCAGCAAGAAGGTCGTCTCGTAGCCATGATGGGCGATGGAACCAACGATGCCCCTGCACTCGCTCAAGCTGATGTAGGGGTAGCGATGAACTCCGGAACCCAGGCCGCCAAAGAAGCCGGCAACATGGTGGATCTTGACAACGACCCGACCAAACTGATTGAAGTTGTGGAGATTGGCAAACAATTGCTGATGACCCGGGGAACCCTAACCACCTTTAGCATTGCCAACGATGTGGCCAAGTATTTTGCCATCGTTCCGGCACTGTTCATGGCAAGTATCCCTGCCTTGCAGCACCTGAATATCATGCGTTTGTATTCCCCAGAGTCGGCTATTCTCTCTGCCGTGATTTTTAATGCCTTGATTATCCCGGCCTTGATCCCATTGGCCTTGAAGGGGGTGGAATACAAACCGATTGGCGCTTCGGCCATGTTGCGCCGCAACTTGTTTATTTATGGTCTAGGCGGCATCGTAGTGCCGTTTTTAGGGATCAAATTGATTGA
This sequence comes from Saprospiraceae bacterium, assembly GCA_022842255.1. Classification (GTDB taxonomy): domain Bacteria; phylum Bacteroidota; class Bacteroidia; order Chitinophagales; family Saprospiraceae; genus M3007. The sequence goes on from JALHPW010000212.1 coordinate 5,675, forward strand.
TTTATTGGTGACGATGTTCTTTTAGGCCAAGTGAGGCGGTGACTTCAAGTCACCGCCTCACTTGAAGTCACCGCCTCGCTACCCAACCCTCAACCCGCTCAACATTCTCAACAAACATGAAATCTCATATTCTCCCAGCAATAAAACTCACTTGCTGCTGCCTCCTCCTTTTAGCAGTTTTTTACCCCCTGGCGATATTTGGCATCGGCAAAGCGGCTGCTCCAAATGCTGGAAAGGGCGAAGTCCTCGAAGCAAATGGTCGGGTGCTCGGCTACACTCGTATTGGCCAAAATTTTTCCAATGACCGCTACTTTTGGTCTCGGCCCTCCGCGGCAGGTTACAATGCCGCTGGTTCGGCAGGTTCCAACAAAGGCCCCAGCAACCCGGACTACCTGGCTACCGTGCAAGCCCGGCTAGATACTTTTTTGGTACACAACCCAGATGTACGCGCCAACCAAGTGCCAAGCGAATTGGTCACGGCCTCTGGTTCCGGTCTCGACCCACACCTTTCCCCTCAGGGCGCTCTGATACAAGTGGCTCGTATCGCCAAAGTGCGCAATCTCCCGATCAAAGATTTGGAACTGCTGGTGGCGCAAAAGACCGAACCACCTTTATTGGGTTTGTTTGGTACAGCGCAAATCAATGTCCTTGAACTTAATTTGGCGCTGGATAATTTGAAGTAATGCTTCAAGATGATTCCAAACCAACTTTCAATTGTGGGCTGTATAAAGCTTAATATTCCATGAAAAAAACATTATTTTCCCTACTCCTTTTTGTTCCATGCCTAGTGGTTGCCCAGCTGGATTCCGCTTCGATGCATTTCACTTTGAGCGGTTACGCGGAACCATATTATGGCTATGATTTCAGTGAGCCGTTCGACGGAAATCGTCCAGGTTTTGTCTATGCCCATAATCGGCACAATGAATTCAACCTCAACATCGCGTATATAAAAGGGGCCGTGAGTGCCCAACGTTTTCGCGGCAACCTGGCCATCATGGCGGGCACGTATGCCAATGCCAATTTGGCTGCGGAACCAGGAACACTCCAAAATTTATTGGAGGCCAATGCGGGCATCAAAATATCCAAAAAGCACGATTTGTGGATAGATGGCGGCATTTTTGGGTCGCACATCGGTTTTGAAAGCGCCGTGGGTAAAGATTGTTGGACACTGACGCGTAGTATGATGGCCGACAATTCCCCTTACTACGAAGCCGGGGCTAAATTGTCCTATACCAGTCCCAATGGCCAATGGTTTTTTAGTGCCCTTGCACTCAACGGCTGGCAAAGGATTCAAAGAGTCCCGGGCAACTCGCTCATTTCAGGGGGTACCCAAATCCAATACAAACCTACTTCAGGCATTACCCTGAACAGCAGCACATTTTTGGGCACGGATAAGCCAGATACGATTGGTTTAGCTCGCATTTTTCATAATTTTTACGGTATTTTTCAATTCAACGACCGTTTTGGTTTGACGCTGGGCTTTGACTCCGGCTGGGAAGAAAATGCTCGGGAAGGGGACGGTTCAAACTTTTGGTACAGCCCGGTGGTGATAGCTAGGGTTGCGATGAACGACCGCCTGACTTTGGCCGGACGTGTGGAATATTACAGGGATGAAAATGGTGTGATCATCGATATCGGCACTGAAAATGGTTTTCAAACCCTAGGCGTTTCCGCAAACCTTGACGTACAGATACACAAAAATGCTGTTTGGCGTATTGAAGGGAAGTTGTTCAATAGTCAGGATAAAATTTTCTTCGATGCAAATGGCGCTGCAAGCAACTCAAATGCGGTTGTCACTACCGCATTTGCGGTTTGGTTTTGAGGAGTACCTACGAAGTGAACCGATTTGCTGTTGACTGCAAATCAGTTCGCTATTGTTAATGCCCATTGCTTTCTCAATTATTTAGCTGTACTGAATGGTCATGGAAAAAGAGCCCCTCTCCAAGCAGGAAATCCTGCTTGCTATTTATCTTTTATTGCTGGGCGTATGTGTTTTTGGCGCAATTTGGTTGAAAATAAGATCGCTCTGCTTCTAATTAAGCACAAACGAGTTGCGAAACATAAAGCTGAAATTTCACCATAGGCTATTGCGTTCACGGTGGGTCAGATAATTGCAAAAATGCCTGGTAAAGAACAAACGGTCCAACATTTCCTCAACCTGATCAAAAATTCCAGACGGGGAAAATTTAAAATCTACATCGGTATGAGTGCCGGTGTGGGGAAGAGCTACCGTATGTTGCAAGAGGCGCATACGCTGCTCCGCAACGGCATTGACGTAAAGATTGGGTATATTGAGAC
>JALHPW010000213.1 GCA_022842255.1 Saprospiraceae bacterium
CAACCACGGTGGCGGCGTCAGACAGTGCCGTGGCACAATTGGGTGAAGTGCCATCTGTCACATTGGTGAGCGTGAACGTGGTGGTCGCGAAAGGCGACACGTCCAATATCACCGTTTGGGGACCCGTGAGCACGATGCTGCTCACATTCGTACCATCCGAGTAATCAACAGTAAGCGGGTAAGTGCCAGTACCGTTGAACGAAAGCGCGGTATTGCCACCCAGGCAAAGCGTAGCATCTCCTGCAATTTCAGCGGTAGGCAGCGGCTTCCATTGAACGGGTGTACCTGGTGTCACCGATAGGCATGGGTCGTTGAGGTCCACATTGCCCACCAGGTTGTTCCCCGCAATGGCGGAAATGTAGTAAGTGACCCCAAACTGAAGGTTCCCGCCAAATACGAAGCTGGGTTGACTGTTGGTGGCGTACACGGTACTGCCCACCGATGCACCCGACCCGTTGTGTAGGATGAATTGAACAATGTCGTTGGCATCCGTGGTGGCATCGTTGTTCCAAACCGCCGTTGCTGCCAAGTCCGCACAGAAAGTGGCAGGGTTGCTTTCCATAGAGCCGGCATCGGTAGCGCATTCACAATTTTCCACTCCAGAAATGCTTGGGCTTTCGCAACCATTGGCATCCGAGAGCACAAAAGAGTATGTGGAGTGGTTCGGAATGGGTTGGGAGGTAAACACGTTTCCAGAGAAGCTACCGGTGAGCCCGCTAACCGAGTAGGGCGCCAAGCCGTTGCTTGCCGTGAAAGTGACTTCAAATTCGGTATTGGTGCCGTTGCAAATCTCTTCTAAAGCTGCCAATGTTGGCAATGCATTGAAAGTCACATTCACCTCATCAGCGTTGCTACAGGTTCCGTTCAATTCTGTCCAACGGAATACAAAAACGCCATTCGCAGAAACATCAGCTGTGCTGGCAGGGTCGTTCGAGTCGCTAAAATTGACCGTTCCTGGGCCGGAAACCAAGGTCCAGGTGCCATCAAATGTGCCGTTAATAGCCTCTAAATCAATGGTTTCCCCACAAGTTGTCAAATCTTGCCCGGCAGCTGGAGTCGGATTTTGCAGCCATTGCACGGGCTGTCCCGGAGCCACTGAAAAGCAGGGGTCCAGCGGGTCAGGGAAACCACTCAAGGGGTTGCCCGCAACCAGGGAAATGTAATACGTGGTGCCAAATTGCATTTGAGTGGGGTTAAAACTGAAGCTCCCTGTCAGGTTTTGGGCAAAAACTTGTCCCAAAGCCGGACCTGCCCCGTTGTGCAGCACGTAAGCTGTAATATCATTGGCGTCTAGGTTCAGGTCGCCGCTGGCCGTTGCGGTCAAGGTTTGGCCCTCACAGACGCTCAAGGTTTGTGCCGACATGGTACCCGCATTGGTAGCACAGTTACAGCTAAATGCGCCCACGATTTGTGGCATCGGGCAGCCGTTGGCATCCGTTACATTAAAGGTATAGGTCGATCCGTTGACCAGCGAGTTGGAAACAAAGGTGTTTCCGGCAGCAGGCTGTCCATTTACGCTGTATGGCGCGGTTCCTCCAGAAATGGTAAGTGTGACCGTAAAATTCTCATTGGCTGCATCACAGTCGCGCACCAGATTGTCTAATACCGGGGAGCCATTGAATTGTAAATCTACCTGGTCGGTACCAACACAACCGTTTTGGGCCAGTGTCCAGGTAAGGGTATACGTTCCAAATCCGGTAGCCGTAGCGCTCGCTGCGTTGTTTTGAATGTTATCGATATTAAGCGTTCCGCCGCTGGGTGTATTGGCAATCGTCCATTGACCCGTGCTGCCTGCTGGGGCATTTCCGTTCAGATTCAATACCGTACCACATACGCTCAAATCGGTTCCAGCGTCCGCAACAGGATTTTGATAAAAAATGACGGGTTGGCCGGGGGTTACGGATAAACAAGGGTCTTGCAAATTTGGAAGTCCCGCCACATTGGTGCCCGCCACCAGTGAAACATAATAGGTGGTACCGTAGACCATCCCAGGCAAATAGGTAAACTCACCGGTGCTGTTCTGGTCTATGATTTGCCCAAGTGTGGTTCCAGGTAAAGTGTGGAGCACATAGGAAATGGTGTCGTTGGCATCCAAGGTTTGTCCGCCGAGGTGTATCGCCGAAATGCTACCACCTTCACAGGTTGAAAGTGGGGTGAGGTCCATTTGACCTGCATTGGTAGCGCAATTGCAACTAAACGAACCAGTTAAGGGAGCAGATTGGCAACCCGCACTGTCGGTCACCAGGTAGGTGTACATGCCGTCATTTGGAATTGGATCGGAAGTGTACACATTGCCAACCGTGTTGCCGTTTGGCATTCCTGTAGTCAGGTAATTGGGCGTTCCACCCGAAATTTGGAACGACACCGTATAGTTCTCGTTGGCGCCATCACAAGTATGGTCCACGGCCACAATACTCGGCGAGGCATTGAAATCAAGCAAAACCGTGTCCACATCGGTACATCCATTGTTGTCGAGCGACCAAGCCAGCGTGTAAATGCCATGGCCCGATGCTGTAGCGACCGTATTGGGGTTGTTTACACTGGTGATATTGAGGCTGTCGCCTACAGGCCCACTCAAAACCGACCAGCCTCCAATGCCCACTCCTGCATTTGCGCCCAGGATTTGGCTGAGCCCACAGGTATCGCGGTCAAGGCCTGCATTTGCCACGGGGTTTTCATAAAACGTAACTGGCTGCCCCTGTGCTACGGAAAGGCAGGGGTCCAGTGGGTCGGGGAAACCGCCTAGGCCGTTGCCTGCTACCAAGGAGATATAATACACTTGTCCGTACACCATGCCTGCTTGGAAACCAAAGGTGCCGGTCGTGTTTTGAGCAATGACTGGAAGTCCGATGGAAGTGCCGGAACCGTTGTGCAACACATAGGCGGTAACATCATTGGCATCCAAGGTTTGTCCGCCGAGATGTGTAGCGGTCACGGTTTGGTCTTCACAGGCACTGAGCGGGGTAAGTTCCATATTGCCAGCGCCTGTAGCGCAAGCACAATTGAAGATGCCAGAAACCGTGCTGGACACACAGTTGTTGGTATCTGAAATTACAAAATTATAAGGTTGGCCACTGACAATTGGCGTTGACGTGAATACACCGCCAGAAATGCTGCCCCCAGCAATGTTATAAGGAGCGGTGCCCCCACTGATTGGAAACGAAACCGTGTAATTTGTGTTGGTTCCATCGCATTGGTGGGTAATTTGTCCGGCGATTGGTACAGAAAGGCTGACATTAAAACAGTTGTCGGTACTGGCGCCACAAAGATTGGAGGCATTGGAGCAAACAATCCCGCTACTTGCATTGGCATTCCATTGAACCTGAACTGTGTTCGTGCCTTGTCCCGCGGTAATCGTACCATTGGTAATGGTCCAATTGTAAGCCACTGCGCCAGCCACATTGGCTACTGTGTAAGTCGCAATGCTGTCAGGGCAATTGTTGGCATTGCCTGCGACCACTGGGGCTACGGGCGGCGCGGTGATTTGAACGTTGAGGCAAACATCCTGACTGACGCCACAGTCGCCGGTCGCATTGACGCAAATTTGCCCATTCGGGCCAGATCCCCAATCCACAATTACATTGGTAGTGCCCTGGCCGGAAGCGATAGCCCCTCCTGTTACAGTCCATTCATACCCGCTTGCATTACTGACCGCCGCTATACTATAAGCTTCTTGTGCGCCGGCGCAAAGCGTATTGTCGCCTTGTGGGGTGCCTGGAGATGGCGAGGGCGTAATATTGACGGTGGTGCAAACTTGTGGGCTGGTACCGCAGGCATTGTTGGAGGCGACACAAACTTGACCGGAAGCACTGCTGTTCCAGGTGACGTTGATGGTGCTGCCCGTTGCGCTACCATTGATGGTAACCCCAGGCGGCACCGTCCAGATATAGGAGGTGGCCACAGGGACCGTCGCAGCGGTGAAGGTAGCATCGTCTCCCTGACAAAGGGTAGCAGGGCCTGAAACACTTGCAGGGGCAGCTGGTGGCACGCTGTTGTCGTCGACCGTGACCGTGGTAGAGTCGCAGCAAAATGCGCCGCCACCGGTTCGGCAAACGCGCAAGGTGTAATCGCCGGCTTCATCCACCAACACATTGAGGTTGGTAGCACTGCCCACAATGTGGCCCCCATTGGAAGCGGTCCACTGGTAGGTTACGGTAGAACCGGTGGATGACCCAATACCAGTAACCTGTATGGATGGGGTATTACAGTCTAGTGAACCGTTTGGATTGGCAACGGCCTGTACGTTGAGGATTTGCAGGTTCAAGGTTACGATACTGTCGCAGCCCAAGTAGTTTTGGAAAATTTCCTGGTGATTTCCGGCCGAACAATAAGACTCAAATCCGGGTGTGGTGGCGCATTCCCCTTCACATATAACCTCTACGAGACTGACATTTGAAGTTGGATTCACCGTAAGGTATAAGGTGGCCACAAAGGGACATCCCTGGGCATTGGTCAGGTTTCGAACATAGGTCCCGGTTTGGCAATAATTCTGCCCATGGAAAAAATAACAGCCGGGGGCACAGATTTCAGCAAATTCCTCCTCGTCAGGTGGGGATGGATTGATGGTTACACCTACACAGTTGCCAGTAATGTTACCGCAAAAAGGTGGGGTGCCACTCTCCAGTTGGTTTATTAGTTGGGTCATAGTGAGCGAACCGTTGGGGGCTGGGATGTCCGCCTCTTGTACGGTCAGATACGAGAGTCCACAAACGTTGTAATTGCCTGGGTCATAACCAGATAGGTCTGGGCCTGGTTCGTAAGCCAAGATTACCCCACCTGTGCCACTTACTACATAGGTGTAAGAGTATTCTCCAGCTGGGGGAGGAGAAAATGGTGCTACATAGGTTGGGGGCAGGCTCAGGTTCAGGTTCGAACTGCCTTGACAGGACGAAACATTGGCCTGGGTGAGGTCGCCGGCGTCGGCGGCACAAGAAAAGCAGGTAATGCCAGAAGGGTCGCAGAAAATGATGTCATAATCATAAAAATTCCCCACGTCGACGGCTTGTCCATCCACAACGGTGAGCGTCCAGGTTCCGTCTACTGGTCCAGTGTTGAAATTTTCAAGGCAGCCTGCGTTGGGGTAATAGGTGCCGGTATAAGTATTGTTGAAGCCCCAGTTTTGGTTGTTATTCCACTGGGCAGAGAATCCAGGGTCTGGGTCGGCCGGGTCGCCACAAGGCACAAAACCAATGTTCCAAACGTCGCCATCCGTTCCACCAAAAAAACCTTCCGGGCCGATGAGTGTTACTGATTGTCCTGCGGGAGAGGTTAGGGTAATGGTTAGGTCTCCGATGTATTCGTGGTCAAGATTCATGGTAACCCCACACACCCCTTGCCCATTTTGGCCAAGGGTAGGGTTGTCGGCCCCCATGACGTTGATCAAAAAATCGCCGACAAAGTTGTCGGGCATGAATTGGGGGCAGTTGGTGCATCCGCAGGTCTGTGCCTCCAATTGTTTGGGCAAGATGCCCAGACAAATGAATGCAAAACAGAGCGGAAGTGTTTTGAATGGAATTTTAGATAGAAGGTAGAGCTCTCTCATCAGTATGATGTTTGTTTGATAGGTAGTTTTTTCGGCAATTGTTTTCGACAAAGCGTCTTTTTGCCGACAATTCCAACAATGATTTGGCATGCGGGCTTTCTGAAAGTTTGGACAAGGTAATCAAGCATGGTTATTTTATTTTGAAATTTCCCAGACGCCTTTTATATTAATGGAGAGTCAAATTTGTTTGTTTTCGCTGCCTTGCGGTATGTAGTGGTTGGTTTTGTTCAATCCAGTTTTTGGAGCAAGTCTGTCTGACTCCCAACAGCACATTTTTTGTCAAAATTGTACTCCCAAGTAGTTTGGGCAATTCAGGTTTGCCCGACTCGGTATTTTTGCCTTCAGAATATGATTCGATTCTCCTTAATTCTAGTTTGTTGCTGCTTTGGGTGGTGTGGTTCCATATTGGCGCAAAACGCCCCCTATGTACCGGGCGCATTTCTCGTATCCTTACAAGCGGGGGAGGGCGCCGAAAGCTTGACGCGTCGTTTCGATCCGGATGGCCGCTACGAGAAAGTTGCCGACCTCCTTAATACATGGCTGATTCACTCTCAACTGCCTGAAAAAGAAGTGCTTGCATGGTTGAAGCGCCAGCCAGAAGTGCGATTCGCGCAGTTCGACCATCTTTTGGAAAACCGGGGGCGGGAATCGAATTTGCTCCCAAACGACCCGTTTTTTTCCCAACAGTGGCATCTGGTCAATGATGGCGCTGTTGGCGTTTTTGATGCTGATTTGGACGCAGAGCAGGCTTGGGATATCAGTACAGGTGGGGTTAGCCCTGCCGGCGATACCATAGTTTTGGCGGTCATTGACGGGGGCTTGGACGGAGCCCACCCAGACTTGACTCCGAATCAATGGCGCAACTGGGCCGAAATCCCCAACAATGGCATTGATGATGATTTGAATGGATTTGTGGACGATTTCCGGGGCTGGAATGTTTTTTCCCAAAATGATGCGATTGAGGGCAACAGCACCATCCATGGAACTCCCGTAAGTGCTATTTTGGGTGCGCGTGGCAACAATGGTCAGGGGGTTACGGGGGTCAACTGGAACACCAAAATCATGTTTGTTGCGGCCTCTGGCACGGAATCGGCCATCCTTTCTGCCTACGATTATGTGCTAAAGGCCCGCCAACGCTATAATTCGTCCACCGGCGCTAAGGGCGCTTTTGTTGTGGCCGTCAACTGTTCCTGGGGCATCAATTACGGACAACCTTCCGAAGCACCGCTTTGGTGCGAAGCGTTTGATGTCATGGGCGGGGAAGGAATTATCAGTGTGGCCGCTACCGCCAATTTACCCGTAGATGTAGATGAGGTAGGCGATTTGCCAACAGCCTGCCCAAGCAATTTTTTAATCACGGTGACCAGCCTCAACCGATATGATGAAAAAGCTGAAAATGCAGCTTGGGGCAGTACGCACATCGACTTGGGCGCTTATGGAAAAGAAGTGTTCTCGGCTGCCTCCGCCGGTGGATATGGTCAGTTTTCCGGCACTTCCTTTGCTGCACCACAGGTGAGCGGTGCCTTAGGCTTGCTTTATGCCGCACCTTGTCCGAACCTCATTGCTTTGGCCAAAATTGATCCAAGTTCAGCCGCCTATTGGGCCAAAAGCTTGATATTGGAAACCATTACTCCCAATCCATCTTTAACAGGTAAAACATTTACCGAGGGGCGACTGAACCTTTTCAGGGCTTTGCAAAACTATGAAAGCCAGTGTAGTAGCTGCCCGGCCCCTTTTGCCCTTAAAGTGGATGCGTTGACGGATACTTCAAGCCTGTTGACCTGGTCAAAACCCTTGGTTGCAGCATCTGTTAACCTGCGATGGAGAAGGCTTGGAATGGGCGTGTGGAATTCTATTTTTACGGTACCGGATACCTTTCTTTTGTCGGGTTTATCGGTTTGTACCGCCTATGAATTTGAAATGCAATCCGATTGTGGTCAAGGGATTACCAGTGCGTGGTCGCAACCGTTCATTTTTGAAACCAAAGGTTGCTGTGTGGCCCCTGGAAGTGTGTGGACTGATAGTATTGAAGAAGAACACGCCGCAATTGCCTGGGAACCAACCAGTAGTATCAACTTGTATCGTATCCGGTTTCGGAAAGTAGGCGACTCGAACTGGGGTTTTGTAATTGCAAATGCGCATACCTGGACACTCCCAAACCTAAACCCTTGTACCACATACGAATTGCAGGTTCAAGCCCGCTGTGAGGAATGGTACACTGTTTTTTCACCCCTTTTGTCCTTCAAAACCAAAGGTTGTGGGGCTTGCACAGAAGTAACGTATTGTAGCGCCATGGGCTCCAATGCAACCGAAGAATGGATTGCCTCCATCCAAATTGGGGGCTGGTCCAACGTTTCGGGCGCGGGTGGCAATGGTTACCAAAATTATACGGGGAGCCTTTTGGTTTCG
>JALHPW010000214.1:0-2567 GCA_022842255.1 Saprospiraceae bacterium
GGTTCAAACGTTGGGTAGCCGGTAAAGCTGCCGCCGATATTTTGATTTGCGGGAACATGCTTTTGACCGGAGAACATGGATATGCCTTTGACTATCAAAAGATTAGCCACACCGAAGCTGTCAATGTACTGGAAAAGGCGCTAGATCATGTGGTGGAAAAACTGGGCCGGGAAGGCATTAAAATGCCGGTTATTTTGGTCAAAGACGTTGCACCACAAAACCACGTGCAGGGTAATTTCCTGGTTGGAAAAGGGTTCACGGAGTTCGATATCCAACCCAACATGGTGCTGGAACTCCCGTTCAAGGATATGGACGAGTACCTCTCCACCATGTCCACGAAATACCGTACGCGGGCCAAACGTGCGTTCAAAAAACTAGATGGGATTGAACGGCGCGAGCTCTCCTACCCCGAAATCCAAGCGGAACTCCCCACCATTTACCGCTTGTACCGAGACATTGCCAACAATGCCGGTTTCAATATGGTGGACCTCAATGAACATTACCTGGCAGCGCTTCGGCGCGATCTGGGCGAGCATTTTCAGATGTTTGCCTATTATCTGGAAGGCAAACTAGTGGCTTTTTATACCACCATCAAAAACCACGACGAACTGGAAGCCCATTTCCTCGGCTACGAAAAAGCCCTCAACCATGACTACCAGCTTTACCTGAATATCTTGTACGACATGGTAAAAATTGGCCTCGACAAAGGTTGCCACCGGATTGTTTTTGCCCGTACCGCCCTGGAAATCAAAAGCTCTGTAGGAGCTGTGGCGCATGACCTCTATTGCTATCTGCGTCACCAAAACTCAGTGGCCAATAAATTTGCCCCAATGATTTTGGACTACCTCAAGCCCGTGGAAAGCTGGCAGCCTCGACACCCGTTTAAAGAGGGCGGAGAATAAAACCGGAGAACCGGAAATTTAAACAGCAAAACAGGAAAACCGGAGAACAGGAAAATGTAAAACTGAGAGGGGCAGATTCCGAAAAAGGGCAGATTTTGCGCTACCCGAAATCATCTATCTCGGTTTTAAATTTTCCTGTTCTCCGGTTTTCCTGTTTTGCTGTTTAATATTATTGGAGCAGTAGTCTCACGCAACGTGAGACTACTGCTTTTTTTTGTACCTATCGAATCACCGTAACGTCTCCGCGGTAGAGCAGTACGCGCCCATCTAGGAACTTGACCTCCACGAGGTAAACAAAGACCCCAGGATTGACAAAGTCGCCGTTGTAGCGTCCGTCCCAGCCATCGGAGAAGTTATCGTTGTCTGGCATGAATCGCTCGCGCTCGTACATGAGTTCACCCCAGCGGTCGTAGACACGCATGAAGTTCACGAGTTCGACCCCAAGGCCCGTATTGACGTTGAAGTGGCTGTTCAAGCCATCCGCATTGGCAGGGATAAATGCATTGGGAATGTACACATTGCGATTTGGATCCACATTCACCAACACCGAACCCGAACCCGAACAACCGAACGTATCCATCACCGTGAGGGTGTAGGTAATGTTGGTGAACGTGAAGGAGGTAGCGTTCAAGGTATCAGGATTCAGCAAAGACTCTGGGTTGGTCCAGCTGAAACTACCAATAACTGCCGCACCCGTGATGATGGGCTCCAAATCGGCCGTTGCACCCAACTCAATCTCAATCACATCCGGATCGAATGTCACTGTAATTGGGGAAGGTTCTGGAACAAAAAGCGAGTCTGTTATAGCGCAGTCTTTACCGTCAATATAGGTGATGAAGTGTTGTCCACCACCGATGGTCACAGGGAAGTTAGGATCCAACACCGCTCCAAAGTCAACGCTAAATTTGTACGGACCACCCGAACCGCCGCTGATAGACAGGATGTTCAGGGTTGTTTCGTCCCCATTACAAGTCAACGCAGCCAAAGGTTCGTACTGCCCCATTACCGCAGGCGGATCCGAAATAGTAGCGCTCGCGGAAGAAGTACAACCATTTGCGTCGGTAACGGTCACGGTGTAAGTGCCGGCCGCCAACATTTCTGTATTGGCTTCATCACCAACATTGTCTCCAGAAGCATCTTCCCAGTCATAATTGTAGTTGGGCACACCGCCCATCACATCGACCGCCGTTTGGCCATTCATGCCGCCAAAACAGGTTGGGTCGGTGGAGGTGGTCATAAGATCCATTTCGGCAGGTTGTCCAATCACAATATTGTTGATGGAATTGGTGCAACCGTCCACGTCCGTGATGGTCAGGGTGTAGTTACCCGCTGGCACGCCATTGATACAGTTGGTGGTTGCCAGGGTGTTCCATTCAAAGGTATAAGGACCACCATTGCCACCAACCGCTGTAACACAAGCCGTACCGGTGCTGTCCCCGAAACAAAGCGTTTGGGTGGTAGTGATTGGATCGGCCGTGATTTGTGGTGGCGTGGCAATTTCGATTGTATCCACAACAAAACAATTGTTCATATCGGTGATGGTCACAAAATTGAAACCAGCACACAAATCAACACGCAAAGAATCGGTGCCTCCATCGCTCCAGAGGTAATTAAAGTCGCCAGGGCCGGTGGTGTATTGGGTCAATGGGGTGGCTTCCCCGTCGC
>JALHPW010000214.1:2577-7950 GCA_022842255.1 Saprospiraceae bacterium
GCAAGAAACGGATCCATCCACCGTAAGGTCAAAGGTATTGACAATGGCCGGTGGTTCTGCCAACAGGAAGGTACCAACGAGCGTACATCCCACATTGTCCGTCACCGTAACGGTATAGGTTCCACCAATCAGGTTGAAAATAACCGGACCATTGGGCAGTGGTTGCGCAGGTGCCCAAACGTATTGGACATAGGGTGGCTGGCCATCTTGAACGCCGATGGCAATTTGTCCATTGTTGAACCCAAAGCAAGTAGGCGACATCAAGGTAGTATCCGAGAAACTCATGGGCACCACACTGTTCACCGTAAGGGTATCCACAGCAAGGCAACCGCCGCCGTCCAGGATGCGAACGATATAATCGCCGCCAAACAGGCTGTCGATGGTAGCAGTTGAATCAATCAAAACACCATTAATATCTGACCAGACAGTCACCACTGCTGTGGGCGCATTGACCGTCAAGGAGCCGTCGCCGCCACATTTTTCATGGACAATGGTGGCCGTAAAGCTTGGTGGAACCGGCGATGGCAATACAAACTGCAAGGAATCCTGACAACCGTTTTGGTCCGTTACGGTAACGCTGTAGGAGCCAGGAGGCAGTAGGCTTTGCGAACTTCCGGTACCCATATTGCTCCAAGTGTAGGTGAACAAAGTAGGGTTGCCTGCCCCACCAGTGGGGAATACCGCGATAGAACCACTATTCACCAAAGCACAACCAGGATTGACAATCCCCGAAGTATCCAACACCAGCAAAGCTGGTTCAAGAATAATCGTGTCGTAAGTCACCGAGCAACCCAGGTTATCGGTCGCTACCACAGTATAGGAACCTGCAGGCAGGTCGCTGTAGGTTGAAGCTGGGCTGGCATCCGTTTGGGTAAAGCCTGCTGGCGACCAAACGAAAGTGTAAGTATTGTTGGTCATCACCGTTTCGGTCACTGTGATGGCGATAGCGCCATCGTCGGCACCGTTACAGATTACGTTTTGAACACTGTTAGTATTCACGGAAAGTTCGCGCAAGCTACCCAGCGAAACGCTGTCTACATAGGTACACCCATTCGCATCCGTGATGGTAATCCGATAATCGCCTTCACAAATGCCGCTCAAAACGATGGGGTTTCCGGTGCCGGAGCCCGCTGGGGTATTGGTCGTGATATTGGTCCAGGCGTATTGGTAGGTGTTGCCGACTAATGGCACACCACCTTCGGCTTCGTAAGTAATGGTACCGTCGCAAACCCCGGAGCAAGCTGCTGGCACCGTGGTCACCATTTGGGAACTAATGGGGGCAGGTTGACCAAGCGAACCTGAAGCCACTTCAGAACAACCAGTATTAGTATCGGTCACCGTCACGGTGTAGACCCCTGCTGGCACGTTGTTTTGCACCTGGCTGCCTTGTACCGTAAGGTTAGCTGGAGACCAAGCGTAGGTGTAATTTGTTCCAGGGCTTGGCACAATTACCCCACCCTGTAGCACCACGGCATTGATAATTCCGGTGCTATCGCCATTACAAAGGGGAGACTGGGCAAAATTAAGTTGTGCCCCCAAACGCTGAATATTGACTACAATGGTGGTACATTGGGTAGCTCCATTACCATTATTGTCCTGGACACAAATGACATAAGTATCAGGTGTATTATTGGTGTTCCCCACATTCATCACTGTAAAACTTCCTCCTGAAGTAAGTACCGTACCCAAATAGTTTGGTCCAGGCATTGGTCCTGGATTTTCGTTGACAATAATCTGATACGGCTCCACACCACCAGAAGGTGTAATGACCAAATTGGCTTGGCCCAAACAGTTGGTATCAATCACTGCAAACGTAAACTCAAGCGGCAAGAAAGCAATACAAACCTGACCGGTATCCACCGTAAGCGCCAAGTTTTGGCCCATTTCATCTTCCAATGCTACACCAGTGGGGTTGTTGACCACACCCAAGCCGCTGCAATCGCCCAATTGGCCTACAGCGGTGAAACAAATCTCGAACAAAACGCTGTCGTTCGGGATATTGATGGTGGTTGGATTCAGGTTGTTGAAAATCTGCAAGCCCAACAAGCCATTGGCCACTTGTTGTTCGTTCAGGTTTGCCGGCCCAAACACGGTATCGATGACCGAGTTTACGTTTTGAAGGCCGTTGTATTGCAGCACCGACTCATTCCATTCGATAGAGAAGGAGCCAGAAAGGATGGAGAAATTCTGAACCGTAACAGGGATACAAACGGTACCACCGGGGGCAACGATTGTATCAGGGAAAGTCAAGGTAAGGTTGTCTGTAGGGTTACAAACGTTCATGTCGATCAGGAACGAGGCGGGGCAGCTTTTGCCGTCTTCGATTACCACCCGGTATTGACCAGCAACGGGTACCGAAAATGGTACGCTCGACAAGTGGAACAGGTTCGAAGCCGAGGTATGCACGATGGCTTTTACACTTGGATCGCTTTCCAGGAAGATATTGATGGTATATACGGCGTTGCCGTCGTATTGCGGATAGCCGCCCCGCACCGTGAATCGACCCAGGCAATCATTGCCAAAGTTGTTGTCGATACCCGTAGCGGTGATTTCATTCAAATACACTACCTCAAACGCCGCTGCGGTACTTACTGCCACACAGGGCCCAGGAGCAGAGAAAGGGATGGTTTCGTAGCCGTTGGTAGCCAAAACGTCCACAGTAATCGGGGCGAAGAAAATCGAAATGGGCTGGCCCATGCCAAAAGTGGTTTGCAGTGCGCCACTGTTGAAAAACCAAGTAGCACCGCCATTGGCAACTGCTTGGGTTTGGTACATTCCGGTTGCCGATGGCGGGTTGTTCACGAGACATGGATCCGGATTTGGCGGAGGGAACGCCGAGCCAATTATGTCTTGCAAGGTTGGTCCCTGGGCGGTTGGTGCGCAGGTATAAAAGCCATAGGCAATACCTGGAGGAGTGGCGGGGTTAGGGTCGCCGTTCAAATCGGCGTCGCCATTGTGCTGGACAAGCAGGGAGTCGCCAAAACAAAGGAAAATCGGGGCCGGTGCCACGTCGTTACTGGAGCCGATGAACTGTCCAAAAGTCACGGTACCAGCATTGCCGCAGGGCATTTCAGCGTTGGTACTGGAGTGTTGAACTTTGTTGGGGTCGAAAGGCAGGTATTGGATTTCATGAGGTACCTGGGCGCGCAAAAGCGCAGGCGCGCATATAAAAAGGCACGCGAGCAAAGGGATTAGAAGTCTGTGCATCAGTAGAAAAATTTTTAACAAAGGTTGATGGATAATATGAACCGATATACGGGATTCTCGTTGGGATGGGCTGTTTTGCAACAATTTTCAAAAGATTCAATGGGGCCTGAGATTGCTGTTTGGGTAGTGTGGCTTTAACATTGAGGAATAAATCCAATATGTTTCCACCTTTACCCGAATCACATTTTGGCACAATGGGCGCAAAAGTAGACAAACGCCGTCTATCCGACATATTCTAACAAAAACAAATCCCCGACTTTAACAGGGTTTGCGTTGCAAAACGCCGCCAAACGCCGCACTGTCCGCTTTTATTGTCAACCACTCCCCAATGCTTCAATACCGCTTCCCTCCGAGTACCACCGCTTCTACAACGTTACTGCCAAAGGCGTACGGAAGTCCGGCAAGCGACAACATCGGCCTTGTTATGAAGACATTTGCAATCTTGCCGACAGCAATAGAGCCATAATCTGCTTCCAACTCCATGGCACGGGCTCCATTCAGGGTTGCGGCGTTCACGGCTTCCTCTGGCAACATCCGCATTTTGGCACATGCGAGGGATACCACAAACGGCATATTTCCGGAAGGACAAGAGCCGGGGTTGTAATCGGAAGCCAGCACCACGGGCAAGCCTGCGTCCATCATTTCCCGTGCCGGTGCAAAGGGGATTCCGAGGAAAAAAGCACAGCCCGGCAGGAGGGTTGGCAAGGTTTCGCTGTTTTTCAGGGCTTCTATTTCGACCTCGCTGGTGTATTCCAGGTGGTCGACCGAGATGGCTTGATTGGCCACCCCAACTTGTACGCCTCCTGTTAGGCCAAGTTCGTTGGCATGAATTTTTGGTTTCAGACCCCATTTCCAGCCTGCTTTTAAAATCAGGTCGGTTTCTTCAGGGGTAAAAAAGCCTTTATCACAAAATACATCACAATAATCGGCAAGGCCTTCGCCCGCAACCCGTGGCAACATCTCGTTGATTACCAAGGAAATATAGTCCTCTCTCCGGGTTTTATATTCTGCCGGCACGGCGTGTGCCCCCAGAAAGGAGGCTTTGATTGGAATGGGCGACTTCTCTTTTAAACGCCGCACTACCCGCAGCATTTTCAGCTCACTTTCCAGGGTAAGGCCATAACCACTTTTCACCTCGATGGCTCCGGTGCCCATGGCAATTACTTCCTGCAGGCGTCCCCAAGCGCCTTCAAAAAGCTCGTCCTCGCTAGCAGCCTGTAGTTTTCGTGCAGAATTGAGGATGCCACCGCCACGGGCCGCAATTTCTTCGTAAGATAGTCCGCGGATACGGTCTACAAACTCTTCTTCCCGGGTAGCGGCAAACACGATATGGGTATGGGAATCGCACCAGGATGGCAAAACGAGTCGGCCGGTAGCGTCCAGCACTTCATCGGCGCGTTCGGGACATTCGTGCATAGGCCCGAATGCTGCGATTCGATCGTTTTCAATCCACAAATAGGCATTGTTTAAGTGTGGCACGTGGGCCATATCGGCACCTTTAACAAGCGCACGTCGATGGGTTTCGGCCTGAACCAGGGTTCGGATGTTTCGGATCAGTAGGCTGGACATACTTTTATTTTTTCGTTTTTCTCAGCGCGTACAGCGCGTTGAAAGTGGTAAGCGCGATAAGTTACCAGGCTTGTTTTTCAGGGCCGCAAAACTACCTACTTTTGCTACCCGAATCCGTGAAGTGAAAGTCATTTTGTGGTTATTTCTCTTTACCAAGCCTTTAATATGAACAAATACGGTGGAAACATCGCGCTCGGAATCTTTGTCCTGCTTACGGCATGCCAAAACAAACCGACCTGTAAGTACAAGCCAGAGCCCATCTTTGCCCAGGATTTGCCGCATATTGTCCAGTACAATTTTGAAAAGGAAGGCTCCCAATCCCTGGAAAGCATCATGCTAGACCGGGGGGTGCTGCTGGAGATCGGACAGGAGGTATGTGGCGATACCAAACAGGAGTACCGGTTCACGGTGAAGGGTGATTTTGCTGCGCAACCCGATTTGTTTTGGATCAATGAGGCAGCGGGTGAATTCAACTTCCTCAGCACCCTTTCCCCCAAACAAGCGCCCCTGAAAGACTGGGCAGAAATCATTAAACTCCGTCGGGAAGACCTTAAGCTTGGTCAGGACCATGAAGTACAGCCGGGGGTCTTTATTAGA
>JALHPW010000215.1:0-5277 GCA_022842255.1 Saprospiraceae bacterium
CGAATGGTTGTGTTTCCACTTCCACGGTTACGGTTACCCAGGATATTGTAAACCCAACGGCTTCGGCCACGGGCGGCACAATCGACTGTATTTCGGGCCAAGCTACCTTGATGGGCTCCTCGCAAGCCAATGGGGTCAGCTACTCTTGGACAGGACCAAACAATTTCAACTCCAATCAGCAAAACCCGGTTGCTTCCGCCGACGGACAGTACATACTGACCGTCACTGGAGTAAACGGATGTACCGCAACGGCATCTGCTACGGTGCTGGAAAACACCCTCTCCCCACAGGTGGTGATTACCGGTGGCGGAACGGTGACTTGCGATATTCTGGACGTGACCATCATCGGGGAAATCACCACGGCTGGCGCGACGGGTGTCTGGACCGGACCAAATAGCTTCAACAGCACTCAAAGCACGATAACAGTCTCTACCCCAGGGGTGTACACCTTTACGGTAACCGCTCAAAACGGCTGTATTTCCGCACCAACGTCCACGGTTTTGATCAATACCCAAGCCCCGCAAAATGTGACGGCAGCAGGTGGGTTGTTGAATTGCACCTTCCCAAGCATTGACCTGGCAGCCAATTCTTCAACCTCAGGCGTTACCTACACTTGGAGCGGCCCAGGCAATTTCAGCTCGAACTTGCCCAACCCTGCGGTAACCAACCCCGGTACCTACACCTTGGTGGTGACTGACCCTGTGAATGGCTGTACGAGCAGCACCAGTGTTCAAGTGACCCAAGACCCCACGGTGCCCAGCATTGCGGTGGCCGCTGATTCCTTGACCTGCTCCACGCCTTCGGTAGTGTTGGACGCTACGACCAATAATACCGGTGTGAATTTCGCATGGACCGGTCCGAATGGTTTCAGTTCCACGCTCGAAGACCCAAGCACCAGCGTACCCGGTGATTATCAAGTAGTTGCGACGGCTATATCAAGCGGTTGTTCGGCTACGTTCAACTATACCGTTACCCAAAACGTGAATTTGCCTGGCGTGACCGCTCAGGGAGACACACTCACTTGTACTTCTACTTCCGGTCAAATTACCAGTAATTCAAACGCGGTTGGTGTAACCTACGCATGGAGCGGTCCAGCGGGCTTTACCTCCAGCTTGGCCAACCCAAGCGTAACGCTCACCGGAACCTATACCGTCATTACAACAGGCACCAATGGCTGTACTTCTTCCGCACAGGTTGAAGTGACTCCGGACGTGAATGCAGCCGTGGTCACCGCAACCGGTGGCACCGTGACCTGCGCCATTACCAGCATCACCCTGACGGCAAACGCCAACATCGGGGTTACCTGGGAATGGTCTGGACCCGGCAACTTCAACAGCACCCAACAAAATCCGAGCGTCACAGCTCCCGGCAATTATGTCGTGGAAGCAACCGCGCCCAATGGATGTGTTACGCCTTTTGGGGTAACGGTGGTAGCTGATACACAAAGTCCTAATGTCGATATTGAAACGCCCGACGAGCTGGATTGCACCACGATTCAAGTAGGTCTGGATGCAACGGTTGCAGGCCCTGGCAGCTTTACTTACCAGTGGAGTACCACCAACGGCAACATCGTTTCGGGTGCTAATTCGCTCTCGCCAACAGTGAGCCAAGCTGGCACCTACGATCTTTTGGTGACCAACACCTCGAACGGTTGCACCACACTTGAGTCAGCACCCGTTACTTCCAACGACGACACACCCAACGCGGCTGATATTCAGGAGCGTGCGGTGTCTTGTTTTGGGGATACCAACGGTTCGGCATCCATCGGCGCTATCACGGGAGGCACCCCGCCTTACGTGTATTCGCTTGACAACCAGCCATTTGTGCCCAATACAGTGTTCACTTCCCTGGCACCTGGCGTCCACTCACTGGTGATTCAAGACGTGAATGGTTGCGAGTACGAAACCAGTTTTGAAATTTTGGAACCAGAGGAATTGATTGTTAATTTGGGTCCGGATACCACGGTTCACCTGGGCGATTTGATTTCTATTTCGCTCGACAACATCGTGAACTTCCCGGACCGCGTGGAGCAAACCCAACTTTCACCCCTGGATTTGCCAATCGATTCCGTCTATCTGCCCACTTATTCGCAACGCTATCGCGTGACGGTCATTGACTCGAATGGTTGCAAAGCCGCCGACGACCGGCTTATCATTGTGGACCGTACCCGCTGGGTATACATCCCCAATGTGTTCAACCCAAACTCTTCGGAGAACAATATTGTGACCGTGTACGGCGGACCAGATGTGGAGCGCATTAAATCGTTCCGCATCTTCGACCGTTGGGGCGACGCAGTACACGAAGCCATTGATTTTGAGAAAAACGACCTCAATAAAGGCTGGAATGGCACGGTAAAAGGCCAGGACGTCAATCCAGCCGTCTTCGTTTACTACGCGGAAGTGCTGTTCAAGGACGGCGAAACTGTGTTGTTCAAAGGAGATATTACGGTGGTTCGGTAGGTTGGTTTTTGGTTATCAGTTAATTGGTTATCAGTAACTGCGCAAAAATGGCCGCTCCTGGATTCAGGGGCGGCCATTTTGTTTCTTTGGAATGTACCCCGCTAGCGTCTTACGCCCCCACAGCACCAACACCAAGCACTTTTTCCATCTTAAAATGGGGAATACCCACCTCC
Source organism: Saprospiraceae bacterium (assembly GCA_022842255.1). Taxonomy (GTDB): domain Bacteria; phylum Bacteroidota; class Bacteroidia; order Chitinophagales; family Saprospiraceae; genus M3007. Next base: position 2,633 of record JALHPW010000215.1, read on the forward strand.
TCAAAACGCGCTCCAACGGATTGATAGCCCAAGCGCAGATAAAAGGGCACCGCAGTCTCCCGAGCGTGCAGGGTCATCTTTTTGAAATTCAAGGACTTGGCAAGTGTTTCAGATTCCAACACCATGGCAGCACCCACGCCTTTGCCTTGTTGCTCGGGTGCAACGGCAACTTGGCGCATTTTGATTTCCTGGTCATTAAGGGGGGTCAAAAGCAGGATTCCCACCATTTTACCGGAAGCCTCACAGGCCGCCAGGTGGATATCCGACCATTCGGCACCCAATTGCTCCGGGGTAAATTCCAGTCCCAAAGGCTTGCGGAGCACCGCATAGCGCAGGGCTACTGCCTCGTCGTATTCAGGGGTGGCAAATTCTATTGGAAAGATGTTGAGCATGGTTGGAAAGATTGCTAAAAATCTATTGTCCCAACAATTCAAGCAACAACTCTTGTTGAGCGGCGAGTGCAGGGCAATGGGTAGTCAAGGCCAGTTCAAGGGCGGCGCGATCGTCTGGTTTGATGCCCAATTTGGCGGTACAGGTGCGCACCTTATCAAACTCAGCGGCAATATTCCGGAATGCAAGACTGTCCGCAGCGGTCTGGGCCTGTTTATTAAGCGCCAAGAGCTCGTTTGTACAATCGCAAAGCGATTTGGCCAGCTTGTCCCCACGCGTCTCCGGAGGAGCCGTAGATTCGCAAGCAATTAAGGATAGCAGTATCAAAAATGAAAAATATCGCATGCTCAAGCAAAATCGTAATTCGTAATTCCCACTTCGTACTTCGCACTTCGCTACTTTTTCTTCTTAAACTTCCCATCCTTCCAGGCCTTGAAAAATTGTCCCCAAGCCAGTGGACTAAAAATATTCATGGGTGGCGTTTGGCCGATGTAGTAGTATTCGCGGGCTTGTTGGCGGAGGTAAAAATTGGCGCTTTCGCGACCGCCGTAGGGCACCATGTCCGGGTTTTTACGGGCCTCGGCAAGGTATTCATTGGCCAGGTTTTCCGTAGCGCGGCGTTGGAGTTCGGGGGTGACGTCCATCTTCAAAAACTCGATTTTGAAGTGTTCTTTGGAAGGCCAGGGAAAAATGACCACCTCTGGCAGCAGGATGGTATCCTGGGTCATCAATTGAACAATGGCATATCGATCCTGGGTCAAGGTATCGGGGATTGTAATTGTAACTGGCTCTAAACCAATACAATTGAAGCGCACCTTTTCCCCTTTTTCCACCACGATGGTAAAAAATCCACGGTAGTCGGCATAAGTGCCGCGCCGTTTTTGGGGCACTGAAATGGTGGCGTAGGGTACGGGGACCAATCGGCCATCAGCCTCCGTCATGACGAGTCCGGAGAACTGGATGAGTGCGGGATCTGCTTGTGCATTGGCGCGCACAAACAGGAAGCAGAAAAAGAGTAGTGCAAGTAATTTTTTCATGTCTAGGACCAAAGGTACGGCAGCAAAACGTTTGAATGCGTTGTTTCGTCCATTGTCGAAAGTATGGGTTAACCCATTTTTAACAGATTCATTCGATTACCTTTGCGCCGTTTACCGTTTCAGTATACAAAAACATACGCATCAATGTTCAAAAAAGCACCATTTCTCCTCTTCGCGCTGCTGCTTAGCGCAACCCTAAGCGCTCAAACAGCGCCGAAATACGGCCACATGAATCTCGGCAACTTGCTCGAACTCTTGCCCGACACCAAAAAGGCCAATGACGAATTGAAGGTTTTTGCCGACAAATTGGGGGCCAAGGACGATTCCCTGGGTCGCGCCCTCCAGGCAGCTGCCGAACTTCTTCAAAAAGAATACGACGCTGGTGTATTGACGCCCCTTCAGGCCCAAACACGCCAAGCAGAATTGCAAAAACAACAGGAAGCACTCCAAAAGTTTGAGCAGGAAGCCAATCAAATGGTCACCGCCAAACGGGAGGAACTCCTCAAGCCCATCCTCACCAAAGTGGACGAAGCCATCAAAGCTGTCGCCAAAGAAGGTGGCTACTCCATGATTTTTGACACCAGTACCGGAGCCATGCTGTTCGCCACGGAAACCGAGGATGTAACGGCGCTGGTGACCAAGAAATTGGGGCTGTAGTTGATTAAACGTGCTGCTAAAATAAAAATTTAAACAGCAAAACAGGAAAACCGGAGAACAGGAAAATGTAAAACCGCGAAGCATTTGATTCCAAAAAAGGCTATAATCAACCTTTCACGGAATCACTTTGTTTGGTTTTACATTTTCCTGTTCTCCGGTTTTCCTGTTTTGCTGTTTAAATTATATTATTTGCCCCCACACAACTACAAACCTTTTCCCCCCTATTCCAACAATTCCGGTTACTTTTGAGGTTTGCTTTCCTCAAAATGTTACAAAAACTTTCGCTCAAGGACTTTGAACACAATATCAGCCCTGCCACCTGGTATGCCGCAGACGATTTGGTACAGGCAAATCGGGTGAAAAACCTCCGCGAAATAGAACGACATTTTTGGGTGGCCCTCGTAGAAACCGATGAGGGCAATTTTGAGTCGGAGGTCATGATTACCCCGCACAAAATAAAAGCCTACGCCTGCGAATGTTTTACCGAGGGGCGGCGCTTGATGTGCCCACATATTGCCGCTACCCTGATCAAAATCCGGCAATTCTTTGAACAGCGTGAAG
>JALHPW010000215.1:5287-7941 GCA_022842255.1 Saprospiraceae bacterium
CAGAGCTAAAACCTACCAACGAACTCACCCGATTTACGGTCCAAACGGCGCTCGACAATGCAGAACCGGAGGCATTGGCCGATTTTGTGCGCGATTATGCCCGTCGCGACCGCGACTTCTCCCTGGCACTCAAAACCCGCTTTGCGGCCCATGTTTCGGATGCCGAAAACCCCTACGCACTGGTGCTGGATTCTGTGCTGCCCAAACCCACGGCCAAAACCAAAATCAGTGAGCCCGATTTTCGCCGCCTGCGCAAGGCGCTGGATGGTCTGGAAGAACAATTAACGGTGGCCAAAACCGGGAACGACTTCCGCGGGATGTTCCAAATAGCCTCGGCTATCTTTTTGAAAATCAATCCTTTATTGGCTAAATCCGAAGGTAATCGGCGCGGTGCACTCTTACATTTTTGCCAGAAATCGTTCGAAGCACTTCAGGTGGTCTTCGATACAGCCCCCTCGCCCGAACTCCGCGCTAGTGTGTGGGATACCCTTTTTGCGCTCGGAGCCAAAAGTGAGTTTCCAACTGAATTGGAACGCGATGCCCTGCGTTTTTTGAGTCAAGCCACCGCAGAAGAGGCCAAATTTGAGCAACTGCGGTCTACCTTCGACCAAACCCCCTACCCTGCCCAAAATTTTGTCCTGCAATTTTTCCTAGCGGGTTTAGCGGTTCGCAAAATGCCGCAGGCGGCCGTCCGGGTGCTGGAAGATTACCTGGAAAAACCCGACATGATAAAAGCCGCCTTTCTGCAACTCTATTACCTCCGCCACTGGGAAGCGGCTGCGCTGGTGGGCGAATATTTTTTGGGCAAAAACATATTCCCAACCGGCCAGAGTCGGGAACTGGAAAACGTGCTGCTATTCATCGCCGAACAAATGGGCGACCGCAACCGACAAACCACCCTGTTGCGTCAACGTTTCCTGCTTTCAGGCAGTACCGATGTGTTTGAAAAGCTAAAAAACGCCTCCGGCGACCGCTGGCCGAAGGAGCGCGATAAATTGCTGGCAGAACTGCGCAGCAAAGGCGATACCCCCAAAACCGCGGCCCTCCACGCATCTGAGGGCGATCTGGACGCGCTTGCCGCACTTATTGAAAGTCAAGGAGATTTGGCCATGTTGCAACGCTACGAAACGTCCCTGCTCCAAGAAAAAAAGGAATTTGTACAAACCCAATACGTGGCCTTCCTAAATCAATACCTGGAAGAGCATTTTGGTGCGCCCGCAGCCCAATTCGTCCGCCTGCGCCTATCCGAGCTGATTCACAAAGGAGAAGAGGAAATGGTGGTGCATATCATCCGCCAACTCACCGCAAAATTCCCCGAACGCATCAGCCTCCCGGGGGAATTGGCGGAATTGTTCCCGCGTTCTAAACGGAAGATGATCTAAGTATGATGTATGATGTATGATGTATGATGGAAAAACGAAGTTAGATTCATACATCATACATCATACATAATTACCGCCCACTCCGATCAATGACCATGCTACTGGCTTGTTGCGTAGCAAACAGCTGCAGATCCTGGATATTCACATGGGGCGGACGGGTGGCCATAAAATAAATGGCTTCAGCTACGTCGCTGGACTTAAGTGGCTGAAAATCATTGTATATCTTGGCACGGTCGGCATCTCCGTCAAAACGGTTGAGGGCAAATTCTGTTTCTTCAACGTGCCCCGGACTGACCTGGCTGACCCGAATATTGTGGGCGTGTAAATCAAAACGCATGGATTTGGTAAGGGCATCTACCGCAAACTTGGTGGCACAATACACGTTGCCATTCGGGTAGGCTTCTTTGCCCGCACTGCTTCCAACGTTGATGATATGACCACTTTTGCGGCGCACCATACCGGGAGTAACCAGCCGCGTGACGTACAGCAAACCCTTTACGTTGGTATCAATCATGGTTTCCCAATGCTCCAGTTGCCCTTCATGGATGGGCGCCAGTCCTTTGGCCAAACCCGCGTTATTGACCAGTATATCAATATTTTGGAAAGATTCCGGGAGGTTGGCAAGGGCCGCTTCTACCGCACCAGGGTCGCGCACATCAAACGGCAACAACAGTACCTCTGTGCCAAACTCAGCTTCAAAACGATTTTTCAATTCCACCAGTCGCTCTACCCTTCTACCAGTCAAAATCAAACGATACCCATTGCGGGCAAAAATCTCGGCAGTGGCACGGCCTATGCCGGAGGTGGCGCCGGTGATTAGGACTAGCTGGTTATTGGTGATTGGTTGACTGGTGATTGGTTGATTGGTGATTGGTTGATTGGTGATTGGTTGATTGGTGGTTGGTTGATTGGTGGTTGGCTCGTTGGTTTCTGGTGTCTGGGCGGCTGGCTCGTTCGCTGGTTTAGTGCCTCCCCCTTCTACCAACTGTGCCAGGGCAGCCCGCACTTCTGCATCGTGCGCATTGGTTTCCAAGGCTTTATGCAGATATATGGCAGCGGTTTCGCGGTAATCCCGCAGGTGCTCTGCCGTCATCAGTCCCAGTTTGCGATAGATATTGGGAAAATTCGGCTCAACTTCCACCACACGGTCCCAACAGTATTTGGCAAACAGATAGTCGCCCCGTTCGGCGGCCATATCGCCCATTAGGTCGTAGGATTTTGCTTCGTCGGAGGGGTTGGGGCTAGATGGGGTTGATGAGGTTGATGAGGTTG
>JALHPW010000216.1 GCA_022842255.1 Saprospiraceae bacterium
GTAGCCGTTGCGCCGCCCTCGATGAGTAGGCTGGTGGGTGTTTTGCTCCTGGTGGTCACGGTACCATCCTCTTAAGTGAGTTTCATATCGGTCGCAACTTTGGTGTACGACCACTGACCATCGGTGTTTTGACCGTTGTTGGTCCAGGTACGGGTACCCTCTACCTGCGTGCCATCCACAAAAAAATTGTCGTGCGTAATGGTACGCACCGCCCCTGGGGTACGGATTTCAGCAGTCTGATTCACAATGAGTTTGCCGCTCAAAACACGTCCATCGGGACGGGTGCAAGAGGTGCCAAAATCAATGGTGATGGTATTAGGCCAGGTCCCTTCAGGCTGGGCAAAGGTGACCGTAGGGCATCCACCGCCGCCGCGTTCTTCTACGGCGATATCGGCATCCAAATCGATTTGTTCGGTGTAATCCTCATTGGCGGAGAGGTCTTCGGCCGTAGCGATGACGGCATCGTTGTTGTCGTTCTTTTTGCAAGATTCGAAAGCGGCTACGCTAAGCAGCAGGGCGAGGAGAAAGAAAAGGGACTTTTTCATGTCTTGTATGAATTTTGTTTAGGTGAAAGGTTTGGGAGAGACGGACCAATAGACGGCACTCACGATGCTTGGTTTAAGCAGCAAATGTGAAATGTTCGTTAAGGAAAATAACCCACCCCCTCCAGCGTTTTCGCAGCAAACATTCTATCTCATTCGAAAACTGTTCCTACCAACCCTACTCTTTTGCCTTTTATCTAACCTGATTTTTGCCCAAAAAACAGCCAAACCCAGCAATATCGTTGACTTGAAAGAAGCCCTCGACAAAAAACTGGTCAGCCTCAAAATAGAAGGCAAGGGCGGTCACCAAGGCGAGGCACTGAAACTTGTATGCAAAAACCTGCGCGGACAATTCCTGCGTTTGCGCATCCCACAGGGGCAGCTTATGTTGCCCGCAGACTCCGCCCAACAAACCCTGGTAGTAGCAGAAGAAATGCTGCTGGCGGTGACGGCCAAAACCCCGGTGGAAGCCTCCTTAAAAACGTTCTGCACCCAAGCCGGGGAGATGTCGCCTAAGGCAGCAGAGGTGTTTTCCGTAGGTGCCATGGCGCCCGTCGCGGTTTGCAACTTATTGAAATTCATGACCGAAAAGGGCAAAACCGATGTCCCCGAAGCCCAAACCGCCGTTTGGTGCCTGCTCAGTGGAAGGTCGCTTGGCTCAATAGGCGACCCGGAGTTGACCAAATTTGTGGCCGACCAATTGGGGAAGGAAGTGCCTGGCTACCGCATCCGGCACAGCGTGGTAGAAACGGTGCCTGGACAACGCGCCGAACTCGGCAAAGCGCTCGTAATCGAAGGAAATTTCCGCTATTACCTTGAAAAAGACGAGCGCGTACTCATGGTTTTACTGGATGGCACCGGCAAACTCATCAAACAAGTGTCCAAGGAAGAAATCATGAAGGCAGGTGAACACCGCAGCGGGCTCCGCTTGGAAGTGTACAACCTCGACCCCGGCAAATACACCCTCCGTATGCAAACCAAGGCTGGACGGGTGATTAAAGACACTGAAGTTGAGTTTTGAGTTTCAAGTACCAAGTTTCAAGTTGGGAATGCCAAAAGTCACGACTACCTGAAACTTGGTACTTGAAACGTAAAAATTAAGTATTGATGCCCGACTCCTTCAAAGTCTCCCTCAATAATGGCTCAAGGGCTTCTTTTTGAGTCTCGTTCCGGATACGTTTGGTGAGTTCGTCGTATAGTTCCTGCGAAGGGATTTTATCAATCTGATAGGTAAGGATGCTGACCAGGCGTGCATAGCGCCGGCGTTGGTACCAGACCCAACCAATGATCAAAGCGGCCAGGGCAGCTAGGGCAAACAAGAGGTTTTTGGCTTGTCTTTGCACAAATGGCACGTCTTTGTGAACGATTTTCTCTATTCGTCTCATGATGGAATCCACCGTAGGCTGAAGGGCGCCGCTCACCAATTCCTGGGCTTTTACCTTGGTGCTGTCGCCCAAAGCGCCTTGAAGGATGATTTGCAACTTTTCATTGGCTGTTTCCGCGTCAAAGTCTTTGAGGGCTTTTTGAATCATATCGCTTAGGGCACTCCGAGTTTGCTTTTTTAGCTTGCCCGTGGCGTCTTCCACTATTTTAAGCAGAAAATCGGCCAATTCCTTGTCCTTGATTTCGCCTTTCAAGTCCTTCAAATGAACTTTTGCACGCACCATGATGGAATCCAACTCCTTTTCGGTCAAACTTCCAAGACGGTCTACCACTTTTTTGACATCGGGGTCGAGGGTATCAGAAAAGCCTTTCAGCCCCTGAAGCAAACCGCTTGAGGCATTGTTTGCAAGAAATCTAACGGTATCGCTCACGCCGAGAGTCGCATTCATTCCCATACTGCGAAGCAGACTGTCGAGGTGGGTTTGGTTCTTTGAACGGAACTCGCTGAGGTCCACATTCTTCAGATTTTTGGACAAAATATTACACCCCGCAGCAAACATAACTGAGGCGAAAAGGAATAAAACGCCGAGTGATTTGATATTCATTTTACTGACCATTGGAATTGTTTTTAAGGTTTAAGGGGGCAACAACCTGCTCAATCAAAGGGGTCGAGGCATTTGCGCGCGCTTGCATAAGTCTAACCGAACGCCGAGAAAGCCAGCGCCCGAGCGGAATACGTAGATTTATCGAATCTGGCTCGCGGGCTTGCAGGTATAAGGGGTGTAAGCGATCGGTGGTATCTAAATCGTAGGCCATACGCTTGGTGAAATAGGTGGTCCGACCATCCATCGTGGTACTGGTGGCGTGTTTCAGCGGGGAAGCTACCTGCGACACGGGATCTCGTTTTGGAAAATTCAGCGTTTCCAATTGATTGTTAATCAAATAGATAACATGAATTTTGACCCTTGCCATCCGTGGGTCTTTGTCCCGTTTTCGTTCCAGCCAAAAATAGATTTGCTGCAATACCTGCAAACCCATGTTTTCATAAGTGCCTCCATCAATGAAATTGCCCGTTTTGGGGATGTGCGTAAAGGCGCTCATCACCGGGAACAATTCGCTGAGGTTGGTAGCGCCCACGAGGCTGAGTGTTCGGTTGGAACGGTCTTTATCTGCTTTTTCAACTGCTTCCAACACATCAATCGCATCGGTAAAAATAAGTGTATCCATCCGAATTGGGCTACTGAATGCGGCTTTACCCGTTTGAATATTGGTGCTGATGGGCAGGTAGAGCGGCAAGGTGGCTTTTGGCTTTTTATTGCCATCGTACCAATAACTCAGGTATTCCATGAACGGATAATTTTTCACCTTGAAACCATCCACCCGAAGTTCTGGGTCGTCCCCTTTGTCCCACGGCCGTAGGCGTTGGTAAATACGCATGGAGAGCTTGGAAGGTGCAGGGTAAAAGCCACGTTCAATTCCCGCCCCGAAGCCCAAAGCTTCGTCTTTTTGAAGGCGATAATTGCGGTTGTCGCGGTCGTCCTTGCCAAACATAAATCGAGCACCAATTTCACAGATGAAAATTTCAAAAAACGAGCCGCTCAGGTAGTTACGCTGAAAAGCCCCTTTGGCAAAATTGAGGTAAAGGCTGTCTTTGGGCAACCCACCGGGGTTACTGCTCACAAGTGTTTGATTCTCATCGGCAAATCGCCATAAGGCAAGCGTTGCACCCGTGCCCACCGAGCCACCCGATGCCGAGGTGATGGCAAAGCAATGTTTGTGGAACGTGTACTTGCTCTCCACCTCCAATCGGTTGAGCATTTCACTCGACCAAAGTGCCGCACGGCTCCCGCCGCCTTGTACCCCGACGAGATAGATTGGGATTTCGCCGGTACTGACCGTGTCAAATTGGTTTTGCGCCCACCAGGCCTCAAACCATTCGTCGAGCGAGGCCCTTTTGTCGCAATCCATGGCTGTAGAGGGTATGGTGCGGATATCGTGAATACCTGATTTGACAAAAAAGATTACAAACAGGGCAAAGCCTGCTACCCCCCAAAATGCCCAAACCTTGAAACATTTAAAACCCTCACATTTGATCCGGAAGATGTACCAGGATGCAATAAGGCGGGTAAACATCATATAGAAGGTGGTCAGGAGCAGCAACATGAACGTAGGGGATGGCCCCTCCAAGTTCGGGCAAAAGATAAAAAAGACCACCAGGCCCAGCACCGGAATGGCACTGCAGATATAAAGCCAATCGTAACGCGTTGTGGTGGGTCGGCCACTGGTAGCCGAAGGATCGTCTGCATGGGTGGACCTCCTGAAATTCTCGGCAATACGCCTGCTCAAGCCGCCGATTAGGGCCATCTGCACCAATAAGCAAGTACCCACGATGAAGTAATTCCAAAATGGATTGTTTTTTTCAAACCAGCTGACCGTGAGCCCGCACACTACGATATTTGCCAGCATGATGAGCAGGGTGTAGCGTGTCCGTAGTTTCCATTTTTTTTCAAAACGCGCCGAAAGGATGGCTGTTACCAATAAAGTGGGAACGATCAGCCACCAGGCCCAGGGCTCAATCCGGTCGGCTTGGACCTTGATCATTACTAACCCGTACATTACCACAGGCAGGGCGCTGAGCAGATAGGTCAGGCTTGGGTTGTGCAGGGCTTCTGGATAACGCACCTTTCCCCAGTCCTCAAATTTCACATTTTTGAAAAAAGGTCGCGGCAGTAAAATGATGGCCATGGCCTGTGCAAAGTACATAACCAACAAAAAGGAAGCCCTGAAACCACTGAAAAAGAAGTTGTCGTCAAAAAGTCCCGTGAACAATTCACGCCCTTGCGACATAAAGTAGAGGACTATCGGGACCAACAAGATCCAGATGAGGTAGAAAAAATGTCGGGTAAGGAAGGGGAAAAGATGCTCGGGGTTGAGTCCACGCCAAATTTTAAGGACTACATCGTTCCAGAATTCTTTGACGATTTTTTTGATTAATTGGGTGATTTTCATGGAGATGGGAACAGGTTTGATGGTAATTAAGTGGTTTTTCGCGCCCCAATCTTTGCAACGCCTGTTACATTTTGGAATCAATTTTCGATAAAAAAACAATCAACCCGAGCAGGAAGGAACGCGTTATTTTTGCCTCTCCAATCTAATGCCACGTAACCCCAACATGTGAACTAAAAAAACATAATGACCACTGACCTTCTGCTAGGAAGCCTAGTCCTCAGCCTGTTACATGCCGCGATTCCCAACCACTGGCTACCCATCGTGGCCATTGGCAAACGTTTGGGTTGGAGTGCCCGAAAAGCATCCCGTATTACCTTGTTGGCAGGGGGCGCGCACGCCCTCAGCACAGTGCTGATTGGGCTGCTGGTCAGTGCGGCAGGCTGGCAATTGTCGGCCTTTGTGGAAACATTTATGGAAACTGCAGCACCCTTGATGTTGATACTGTTAGGGGCGGTGTTCATCTGGCGACATTATTATCACCAGCACTTTCACCTACACGGCCAAGTGCCCATTCAACTCCCAGAAAAACAATTGATTGTGGCGCTTGCATCCGCCATGTTCCTTTCGCCCTGTCTTGAAATCGGGGCCTTCTTTCTGGTGGCAGGTACCCACGGAGCATGGGCGGTTTTTAGCCTTTCTGCCCTCTACACCATCACCACGGTGGGCGGCATGGTCGTTTGGGTACAACTGGTGTGGCACGGCTTAACCTTGGCCAATTGGCATACCCTGGAGCACTACGCTGGTATTATTTCAGGTGTGGTGCTGATTTTGGCTGGGGTGTTGGGGTTTTTACACTGATGTATGATGTATGATGTATGATGTATGATGTATGATGTATGATGTATGATGTATGATGTATGATGTATGATGTATGAATATAAGGTAATTACTCCCTTGTTAATTCATACATCATAGTTCATACATCATACATCATACGCCTAATTCAATTCCCCGTTTTCAAGAACTTAAGACTCAGCACTCGCCCATTCGCGGTGCTAATTTTCAGGCAATACATGCCTTCTGGGAGATGGTTGATCTCGATTTCGTTCGAGATTTCGGCGGGTTGAATTTCTTGTACAAGCCTACCACGTAAATCTACCACGCAAGCCGCAATCACATCCAAGTCAATGATTTCCAACTGAATAGAGGTGTTTGCTGGATTCGGCCAGAGTCGGACGGAACCCACCAAACCGGGCTCGTTGGTACCCACCGTGTTCGTGATAACAATTGGGGCAAGGGTAGCGGTACAGCCGTTTTGGTCTGTCATGACCAAGGTGTAGGAACCTGCGTTCAAGCCCGACAGGTCTTCGGTGGAAGCAAAAGCTTGCCCGTCTTTGCTCCAGGCAAACGTGAACACACCATTCCCCACCGGGGTGATCGAGATGGAGCCAAGCCCCTGTCCGTTCATGTCATTGGACGTGTTGTCCACCAAGATGTTTGGCGCAGCACTGACCACAATGGAGAAGGAACAAGTGCCTGAATTTCCGGAAACATCGGTGGCCTGATACACAATGGTTGAAATCCCTTCTTCGAAAAAAGCGCCGCTTGAAGGTCCTGCCACTACAACTGCTGGGGCATCTACCCCGCAATTGTCGGTCACGGAGGGTGCACCATAACTCACATTGCTGGCACCACAAACAGGAATGTTGGACGGACAAGCCAGGATAGGCCCTTGGCTATCCGTAGCCTCTATCGAGAAAGAGGTGGTAGTTATGCAGTTGTTTGCATCTGTTACAGAGACGGTGTAAGTGCCCACACCAAGGTTTCCAGGGTTGCCTGGAACATCATAGGTGTAAGGGGGCGTGCCACCAATACCCGAAAGGATTACCGAACCGTTGTTGTCTTGTGGGCAAAGTACGTTTATGGTAGCGGCTGTAAGCACCAGTTGGTCGGGTTGCGTAATCACAACTGATTGACCTACAACACATCCAGCGGCATCCATTGCAGCAACCGAATAAGTGCCAATGGCTAAGTTTGTGGCCGTTTGGGTGGTTGCCCCATTACTCCAAAGATAAGTGTATGGTAGGGCTCCTCCATTGATTACCATAGTAGCCTGTCCGTCTGCCCCGCCAAAACAAAGTACATTGGAAGCCGAAACGGAAGCCGACAATGCACAGTTAAAAGCCGCTACATTCACGGTTTGTGCGCTGGTACAACCATTGTTATCGGTGACTACCACCGTGTATGCACCAGGTGCAAGCCCGGCAATGGATTGGGTGGTTGCGCTGGTACTCCACAAATACTGGTAGTTCGGGGTGCCACCTATCGGGGCAGCTGTAGCCGTTCCGTCGTTGGCACCGTTGGCGGTGACAGCCGTTGCGGAAGCATTGGCCGAAAGCACGGTTGGTTCGCTGATACTCACGCTGAGTACCGCTGGACAATTATTGCCATCCACGATATTCACCGTGAAAACCCCTGGACTCAAATTGCTGACACTTTGGGTAGTGGCCCCGTTTGACCAAGCGTAGCTGATTGGGTTGGTGGCACCCGTTGTAGTCACGGTTGCGGTGCCATTATTTGCGCCGTTACAGGTTACATTGGTGGAGGAAGCGGTGGCAGAAAGGCTACATCCAAAAGCGTTGACCGTCACGGTTTGCACGGCGGTACATCCATTGGCATCCGTGATGCTAACCGTGTAACTGCCCGGGGCAAGGCTTGTGATGGATTGCGTAGTGGCGGAATTGCTCCATGCATAGTTATACCCGGCGGTACCACCGCTCGGGTTGGCCGTAGCTGTACCATTATTGGCATTGTTGGCCGTTTCAGGGGTAGCGGAGGCATTGGGCACAAGCGGGTTGGGTTGATTGATGGATACCGTAATGGATGCGGTACAATTTTCTCCATCTGTAACCGTGCCTCCGTAGGTTCCAGCGGCCAAACCCGTAGCGGTAGCGTTTGTGGACCCATTGCTCCACAAATAGGTAAATACTCCATTCCCACCACCGCCTGACAGGGTAGCCGAACCATTGCTGCCGCCATTGCAAGCA
>JALHPW010000217.1 GCA_022842255.1 Saprospiraceae bacterium
TACCTACAACCGCCGCGTCATAGCGGGCAGCGGGGCCCCTAAAACGGGTTGCGATTGCGCGCCCGATGTCAATTTGTTTTACCGCTGGTTGTACATTTCCCTGGCGGTAGCGGGCGCTACTTGGCTTTCCATTTCCCTCTGGACCAGCGGGGAAATGCCCGGCAAGGTGTTCATTTTGAGCCAATGGGCCTTTTTCGGGGCCATTGCGCTGGTGCCCAAACGGCTTGACTTTGTGGGACACTGGGCTACTGTATGGCTGGCGACTTCCATTGTGGCAAGTTTGATTCCCGGGCCGGTTTGGTTGAAGGCTGTTGTGGGACTTATTTTGGCGGTTTATATGTGGTGGCGGCGTTGGGATAAGGTGGCTTGAGGGGAGGCGGCAATTTAGACTTTACAACAACCCCCTTTCCCAAAATCAGCATTTTTCCATAGCCGCCCCAGATTCTCCCGGCATCTATTTTGTCGAACTGCGTTCGGGCGTTCAGTCTGTTTGGTTGAAATTTGTGGTGCAGGAGTAGGTTTACAAAAATCCTTTTCGTCCTTTGCGATACCAATAGCCAACGCAGAGTGGTTTTGAACACTGCTTGCATGCAATCAATTAAAAATCAGGTTTTGCATCAATCAAATCATCAAAATCGCTTTAATCACGGTATAAACACATCGCATGGACTTAAGACGAGTTGCCCTTTTTGCCGGACCGCTGCTTTTTGCGCTGGTCGCCTTTGCCCCCACGCCCGCAGGAATGCCTTGGGCCGCGCAAATAACCGCCGCCATTACCCTTTGGATTGCCGTTTGGTGGATTACCGAGCCGATTGAAATGGCGGCTACCTCGCTGCTGCCGCTTGTTTTGCTGCCCCTGGCGGGGGTAGCCCCGCTCAAAACCGTGGCTGCCGAATACGGCAACGAGATTATTTTCCTCTTCATGGCGGGCTTTTTCATGGGTAAATCCATCGAACGTTGGCACCTGCACCGCCGCATCGCCTTGCGTATGGTGTTGTGGCTGGGTACCGACCCTTCCCGCACGGTACTGGGTTTTATGGCGGCTTCGGCGTTTATTTCCATGTGGATATCCAATACCGCTACTGCGGTGATGATGACCCCGGTGGCCATTGCGGTGGCCGCGCACAGCGAAGGCATGGAAGGACATAAAAATTACGCCAAGGCGCTGCTGCTCGGGGTGGGGTATGCTTGCTCCATCGGCGGACTAGCCACCATTATTGGTACGCCCACCAACGCGATATTTCTCTCCTTCGCTCAACAAAAAATGGGCGAAACGGTGTCTTTTGGCAAGTGGCTGTTGTTTGGCTTCCCCTTTGCGCTGACTTTGTTATTGGTATGCTGGCAATTGTTGATTCGTTTGTTCCCGATTGGCAAAAATGATTCCAAGGGCATCGACAGTCAAGCGCACTTGAGAGAAGAACTGGCGTCGTTGGGAGCCATTTCTTTGCCCGAGCGACGCATCCTTTGGGTGTTTGGTGCTGTCATTGCAGCATGGGTAAGCGGTTCACTCCTTTGGTATGGTCCGCTGAACCAATGGATTCACGTACACATGGCAGGATTGCCTTTGCCCGAGAACCTGGAAAAAGTGCCCGCCTATTGTTCTGATACCGTTTTGGCCATCATTGGGGCGGTGTTATTCTTTACAATTCCTGCGGGAAGCGCGAAGGAAAAAACCACCCTGCTCGATTGGCCCACGGCGGCCAAAATCCCTTGGGGGATTATTATTTTGTTTGGCGGTGGCTTGGCTTTGGCCAAAGGATTTGATTTGAGCGGTTTGGCGGTCTGGTTTGGCGAACAAATGAAAGGAATGGGCTTTTTGCCCCATGCGCTCATTCTCTTGGTCGTACTGAGTGCTGTGGTGTTGCTCAGTGAGGTCGCGTCGAATATCGCCACGGCCTCCATGATGATGCCGGTGTTGGCAGCTTTGGCCGGGAGCATTGGCTCCCATCCGTTTGGTTTGTTGCTGAGCGCAACCCTGGCGGCGTCCTTCGGTTTTGGGCTTCCGATTGCCACAGCACCCAACAGTATTGTGTTCGCTTCGGGCCACATGAGCACCCGGGATATGGCCCGTGCGGGCTTTGTGTTAGACGGTTTGGCGGTGCTGCTTTTGCTGGCTTTTGTTTATGTTTTGCTGCCCATCGTTTGGGGTGTCAGGGTATAATTTGTTCAAAGCTGATTTTGGCCTCCAGATGAATGCTTTTTTGGCCTTAATAGCATACAATCTTTAGTTTTGACGGAAATTGTTTGTTCAATTTTTTTTGAACAAAAATAGCCAATGCAGATTTTGTAAAAATTACATAATTGATTGATATTCAATTATTTGTGTGAATAATAAGATTTACAACATCTTTTTTTTATAAAATTAACGCTTTTTGTGGAAGCAAGATTTGGTTTTTGTTGAACATGCTTTTACCTTTGAGGCATCATAATTCAAACCAACAGGAGATTGCCATGACAAGCATAGAATTCAATACCAAACTGAGCACTCTGACGAGCATGTTGCACTCCTTCGCCTACAATTTGACGAAGAACGTGGAGGATGCCAAAGATCTGTATCAGGAAACAACTTATCGCGCGCTCTTCAACCGTGATAAGTTCCAGCCTGACACCAATTTTAAGGCCTGGATGTTCACGATCATGAAGAACATCTTCATCAACAACTACCGTAAAAAGGTGAAAGCCAATACGGTGTTGGACAATACCGAAAACCAATATTACCTCAACTCATTCAGTCACTCAGCAGCCAATGCGGCAGAAGGCGGCATCCTGCTCAAAGAACTGAACACGATGGTATCGGCACTCGACGACAGCATCCGCATTCCTTTCACGATGCACTTCGAAGGGTACAAATACCAAGAAATCGCCGACGATTTGAACTTGCCACTGGGCACCGTAAAAAGTCGGATTTTCTTTGCCCGTAAAGAGTTGAAGGAAAAAATCATGTCGAACTACGGCTTCAACCCCAACTAGGGTTCAATCGTAAAAACCGTACTCGACCAACTAAGAGCCGCTCCACAAGGGCGGCTTTTTTTGTACACCGGAACGCCGTTCCGGTACCCAAGTACGCCGGAACTCCGTTCCGGTGCCGTAAATACCTCGGAACTCCGTTTCGGCAAAGGCCCCGGAACGGAGTTCCGAGGTACATGCCGGAACAGCGTTCCGGCCTACACCCTAATCCTTAGTCATATCCAAACCCTTCAACATCAACAAATAAGACTTGGCAAACAAGGTCATGGACGCAAAATCCAGTTGGTTGAGCTCCGGTCGGAGGCGGGTGTACAAGGCCCGGTTTTGATCCACGATTTGTTTGATGCCTTTCCATATCTCCGACTTTTGCAGGCGTCCTTGCGCGTCGGTATACGGGATATGGAACCCAAGTTCGCGGAAAAAGGCCGCCTCGGTGATTTCGAAAAACAAATGCAGGAACGCCCGGTCTGGCTTTGGCGGCGCCTGGTGAAACAACGTGAATCCAGCGATATATTGTGGCACCGCAAAGGCCAATGCATCATGGCCTTGTTGCAGGGGCCATTCCATGTTGGCCAATTCCCCTTCGATAAAACTCGCAAAGGTGCCATGCGGCACAGCTGGGTTGGTGCCAAAGGTGCTTCGCGTGCGGTACATTTCCTTGAACAGTTCTTCCTTCGGGCGGTCGAGCAAAATCTGGAATTCCCGCCGCATCTGTTGCACCTTTACCTGTGGGGTAAGGTTGTTTTTGGTGAAATAAGCGGCATACACTTTTTCCAGCAAATCCATCATAAACCCTTCAGGCTTAACCAGATAGTCGAGCCGGAAGGCCAGGGCCAACAGTAGGTAGGCATAGGTACCGGGGTAGGTGTTCGGGTCTGGCTTCCCCTTGTCGATTTCGGCAAAAACGGCCTCGATGGACCGATGGATATAAGCATACTTGACTTCCTTTTCGGCCTCGGAAATATGGCCATGGTCGCGTTCCTCTGCGGGCCGCAGCACCGAGAACTCGCTAATCAGCAGATCGTCCTGTTTGTCGGCATGGATGGCCAGTTCGCGCAGGGCGTGCAGAATCTTGAGCGGCGAGCCGTCCACCGTGCGGGTATCAAATACAATGCTGAGGTTATTGTCGTGGTCGAGCGCGAAACGGCTGAATTTCAGGTTGAAATTGGCCTCCATGAGTCGGCGCATAAAACCGACATTAAGATCGTCGGCGCGGGCCACCTTGCTTTCGGCCTTTACTTTTTCGGCATTGGCGAAGCCCTTGATGCGCTGGGAACCTTGCCAAAGTTCGAACTGGATTTCGGTCTCGTTTTCCTGCCAACTGATATTGGGTTCCTTGGCATCCTCGTCTTTCAGGAACGTCAAAAAATCGCGATAGGCGGCCAGGTGCTCCCCTTGCTCAAAGGCTTCGAGGGAGCGGTCGAAGGCCTGCTGTTGGGCATCCGATTTATAGGCATCAGAATAACGTCCAAACGGGATGTCGGGCTGTGCTGGTTTGTTTTGAATTCCAAAAAGACGGCTGAGAAAATCCATAGGTTGCGGGAGCGGGTCGGCAAAAGTAGAAAGTTTGGGGATAACCCGTCGACCTAAAAGTCTACAATTATGGGCAAGTCAGATTTCGAAAACATCTTAAATTAAAATAAAAAATCAAATCATTCGCACCAAACTTGACCATCACATGATGCTGTATTTTTGCCCTTCATGATATCTACCTTCCGCACCCAACTCAGCAGCAAACCCGCCCAATTTCAAATCACGCATGCCCAAAAGCTCCTGCTCCTTGGCTCTTGCTTCACCGAACACATCGGCACTCAACTCCAGGAAAACAAGTTTGATACCCTGACCAACCCGTTTGGAATCGTGTACAACCCGCTTTCCATGGCACAGTGTTTGGAGCGCGTCGCTGCTGGAAATCAACCATTTAGCGAGGGTGATTTGTTTGAAAACGCCGGACTTTGGCATAGTTGGGCGCATCACGGACGGTTTTCGCATCCAAACAAAAGCAGGGCATTGGAAGGCATCAACCAGGCCTACCACGAGGCGGTGGAACACTTGAAAAAGACGGATTTTTTGCTCCTCACTTTTGGCACCGCAGACGTATTTGAACTCAAGGAAACGGGACAGGTGGTGGCCAACAACCACAAGATGCCAGCGGCCCATTTTACCGCCCGACGATTGTCCGTTTCCGAGATTGAGGAAAAGACGCGGACGATTTTACAAACCATAAAAGCAACCAATGAGCAACTTCAAGTAATCCTGACCGTCAGCCCGGTGCGCCACCTGCGCAACGGAATGGTAGAAAACCAACGCAGCAAAGCCGCCCTGATTTTGGCCTGCGAGGAGATTTGCAAACAGCTTGATTTTGCCCAATACTTCCCGGCATACGAACTCTTGCTCGATGATTTGCGCGATTACCGTTTTTACGCCACCGATATGCTGCACCCTTCCGAGGTAGCGGTGGAGTATGTGTGGCAGTTCTTTGCAGACACCTTTTTTGCTGAAAACACACAACGGCTCAACGAACGTATTGGGAAAATCCGGTCCGCCGCACAACATCGCCCCTTTCATCCCGATACGGAACAGCACCGGGCCTTTGTGTGGGCGCAACTGGAGGCGATTAAGCAGTTGAAACAGGAAATGCCGGGACTGGATTTTAGTGGGGAGGAGGCTGTTTTTTTGAAATTTGCGTCACAAGTTGAAACGTAGCCATGTTGCCGAAGGTTTTTATTCACCGGATGACTGGCAGTCTAATGTCGTCAACTTAGCGATTAGAACCAAAATATTTCCTAATCGTCATTTCGGAATCCAAGTGCTGGTGTCATTCTGAGCGCAGCGAAGAACCCGAAGCGTTAGCTCGCAATTGCTTCATGATCAGGTTCTTCGCTGCGCTCAGAATGACACCCAAGCTTGAGATTTGAGTTAACGCTTAGCGGTGATTGAACCCTTAATCCACCGGAAACACCCCCATCAAATTGGTGCGCACCAGGGTCTTTCCTTTTTCCTGGACTTGTTTTCCGCCCCAGACCTCTATTTCCTGCAACCCTTGGGGTTTAAACCGCAGGCTAACCCAGCCATTTTGGTCAGTACGGGTAGATGCTATTTTTCGGCCTTTGTATTCCAACTGAATGATGGGCGGCGGGTCTAGTATTTTGATTTTCAAGGTAATATATCCATCTGGTCCTTTAGTTAGTGGGGTGCCAAACGGTTCGGCGTCTTGAATATCGTGTTGCAGGTCTCCATAGTCAAAGACTGGATATTGCTGGATTTGGGTTTTGTCGAGCGGTGGGTCCAAAAGCTGCCATTTTGCCTCGTCCGGGATATGATTTTGGATGAAAATGCGCGGGTCGGTACCAATATACCCGGGCCTGAACACCTGCTGGAACACGCCCTTGTTGTCTTGAAAACTGGCTCCCCAGGTCACATCTAGCAAGGCCCACTTTCCCTTGATTTTCACCGCATTCCAGGCATGGCTGCCACCAGAGCCGCGTACGTCCCTCCTCGATTTGCCCCCGATGAACACACATTCCAAACCCACCGCTTCGGCCATGGTTTTGTACAGATAGGCATAGTGCATACACACGCCCTTGCCGCCACGGTAGGCTTGCAGGGCCAGCTTTTCCCCATATTCCTTTTGAGAATTGGCGGAAGGGTCACTCACGGCTTTGTACCGGACATTGGTGGCAATCCAGGTGAAAATCGCGCGCGCTTTTTCGGAATCGGATTTCAAATCCTTGCACAGGGCAACAGCCAAAGCCTCCGGGGATTTGTAACTGCTCTTTTGAAAACTCCTGGCCCGCGCGTCCACGGCAGCGTATTCTGATTGCGCCTGGGCAGCCAAGGCCAAAAAGGTCAGTTGGATGACAATTAAAATTTGTTTCATAAAATACTGGATTGGGTTTGAATTCAACACGTTTTTGGGCTGAACAAGGTTATAAAACAATCCGCACTCCCGGTCCAGTCAGTTTCTGATTCTCCACACCTTGTTACCTTCACACCAGATTTTGGATATTTGACGTTTAACCGGTTCATCGTTCATCGTTCATCGTTCTATAGTTCCATGCAGCAAGCATACTCCACCGCCTTTCCCAGCAGATTTACTGCACTCTTCTTTTCCCTCTTTTTCCTGCTTCCCACAGGAAATCTGTTCGCTCAAAAATTTCCTGAGGCCACCAATGAATTTGTGGACAAGCTCGGCGAATTTATGACCCTCTCTAAACGGCCCGACATGGAAGAATCGTTTGCGGTCTTTAGAAAAATGCACAAAGCCGGAAGGATTCCTGATTCGGACATGAAACGTATCGTTTCGGTGGCCAATCTTTTGGGCAACCAAAGCCTACCCGCTTTTCCGTATTTCAAAAACTACCTCAACGCCATTGTGGCGGCCAAAAACGACCCGGATACCACACTTTTCCGCCGCTGGCACAGTTTCACGGAGGAATCTCTGGCTGGTTTGGAAAAAGGCCGTGCTAAATCGGTAGGCTTGTTGCTGGAGTTCTCCGTAGACTTTATGGAGCAACGCGCCCTAAAAAGTGGCGAGGGCGGTTCGGCCACCTGGAAAATAAAAAATGGCAAGTTTGAATTTGCTTACAGCGACCGCGAGCCGAGCCTGGTTTGCACCGGCGTGACCCTCATCGGTACCCGGAAAACCGATTCCGTGATGATCCACAACACCACCGGGCGTTACAAACCCTTTGAACAAATGTGGTTTGGTGAAGGAGGCAAGGTGTCGTGGGCGGAAGCGGGCATGGATTCGAGCATTTATGCCCTGCTGACAAAATACAAAGTGGAAGCACAAAAGCCGTTGTTCAGTTGCGATACGGCCACCCTTTTTTATCCGCTCTATTTTAAAGAAGGGGTAAAGGGAAGTTTTGAAAACAACATTGTGGTGAAGGCTAAATCAAGTTCGGCCAAAGCAGATTCCTTGCGGGATGTGCAGTTTCCGCGTTTCCAAT
>JALHPW010000218.1 GCA_022842255.1 Saprospiraceae bacterium
GAATGGCGAAAATACCAAGCGCTGGTCCAACAAATCCCCAAATCCCCAACTAAACAAATCCCCAACCAAACAAATAACCACCACTAGCTATGATCCAGAACTATCTAAAAATCGCTTTCCGCGACCTGCTCAAGCAAAAAGGGCTGACGATGATCAACATCCTCAGCCTCAGCATTGGATTGGCCGCTTTCAGCCTGTTCCTGCTGTATGCAGTCAACGAGTTCAACTATGACCGCTTTCATGCGGATGGCGACCGTGTGTTCAGGTTTTATCGGTGGACGGAGGTAATGCGCGGTAGTAAAACCGAGGGCGACCCCTACTTGCCTATCCCACTCGGTCCGGCCTTGCAAGCCGATTTCCCGGATGTGGAAAACTTTACGCGAATGCGGGATGCCTGGGGGGAAAGTTTTGTCCGGGCGAACGGCACCGTCTCGCGTTTGGGGATTGCCCATGCCGATCCGCAGTTTTTTGACGTGCTGACTTTCCCCTTAAAATACGGCAATCGGGCCACGGCATTGAAGGAACTGAACAGCATCGTGCTCACCGAAAAAACGGCTCTAAAACTCTTTGGGGAATCAAATCCCATCGGACGGACGCTTGAAATAAAAATTGAAGACCGATTTGAACCCTTTACCGTCTCTGCGGTGGCAGAAGATATGCCTTCCAACACGAGTGTTGTTTTTGAGGCACTATGTAATTTTGAAAAACTGCTAACCCTGCCATCCATGGCCAGGCGCAAAACGAGTTGGAACCATTCCGCCTATTTTACCTTCGTCAAATTGCGCCCTGGAAGTGGTTTGCCCTCCGATGCTGCCCGGTTGCAGCAGTTTCGTCAAAAATACTATCCAAACGAAGAGCAAGAGTTGCGCAAAGATGGTTCATGGCAAGGGGAAGGCTCCCCGGTGAGCTATCGTATGCAGCCGCTCCGAGCCATGCATACCCAGACGATGGTTGCGGGGGGGCAGGTGGCCCCCATTGACCCCAAAAGTGTCTGGATTTTATTGGGCATCGCAGCTGGTATCCTGGCCATTGCGGGCATCAACTTCACCACCTTGGCCATTGGTCGCTCGGCCGGGCGCGCACGCGAGGTGGGCGTGCGCAAGGTCATGGGCAGCGACCGTAAAATGTTGATTGGGCAGTTTTTGACCGAATCCATGTTGTTGGCAGGCATTTCAGCCTGTTTGGGATTGGTTTTGGCGCAGCTGATGTTGCCCAATTTCAACCGACTGGCCGACCGCGAATTGGTTTTTTCCTTCCAGCAATTCCCGGAAATGGTCTGGATGTTGGGCGGCTTGGTATTGCTCACCGGACTTTTAGCGGGCAGTTATCCAGCCTTGGTGCTCTCTGGCTTCCGGCCAGTGGAAATTTTAAAAAGCAAGGTTCGGCTCGGCGGCTCCAATTTTTTCACCAAATCGTTGGTCACCGGGCAGTTCGTCTTGTCTATCGGATTGATTGTTTCGACCTTGATTATCTTGCAACAACTCAAGTTTATGCGCTCCAAAAACCCCGGTTTCGACCGGGAAAACGTCTTGGTGGTAGATGCGAGCGACACCGATACCAAGCGAGTGTTCCCCTTATTCAAGCAAGCCGCCCTTGCCCATCCAGCCGTAATGGGCGTGGCAGGTTCGGAGCTGGGCATTGGTGCCGGGGAGGGTTGGAGCCGTTCAGGTTGGGAAGACAAGGGCACCCATCGGGAGGTGTACGAGTATTTTGTAGATGCCGAATTTCTCGGCGTGATGAAAATGCAGCTCCTGGCCGGACGCAATTTCGAACCCGGTAACTCCCTCGATACCGTGAGTTCGGT
The DNA here is from genome assembly GCA_022842255.1 of Saprospiraceae bacterium. GTDB lineage: Bacteria > Bacteroidota > Bacteroidia > Chitinophagales > Saprospiraceae > M3007. Next base: position 1,805 of record JALHPW010000218.1, read on the forward strand.
GGTTATCAACGAACGTATGATGCGGGATTTTGGCTGGACCCTGGAAAATGCCGTGGGCCAACAACTGCTTGGCTATTACGAAGACCCCAAAAAACCACTGCCAACGGTTATCGGAGTGGTTAAAAACTTCCATTTCCGCCCCATGAAAGAGGAAGTTGGGCCACAGATGTTCCATCAGTTTGCCGATTATGCCCCGTATAAATATTTTGTGCGGCTTCAACCCGGCGACCCAGGCACAGCACTTGCTGCGCTCAAAAAAGATTGGGAAAAAGTGGAATCAGAGCTGCCCTTCAAGTACAGTTTCCTCGACGACAACCTCAACCGTTTTTACAAATCCGAGGCGCGTTTGGGTAAAATCGTGCTCTGGGCCGGGGGCATCTCCATTTTTCTGGCCTGCCTGGGGCTCCTTGGCCTGGCGGCGCTGGCAGTGGTGAACCGGATGAAAGAAATCGGTATCCGAAAAGTGCTGGGGGCAAGTGTAATGGGCATTACAGGCCTATTGGCCAAAGACTTCCTGAAACTGGTACTCATTGCCATCCTCATTGCGTCGCCCATCGCTTATTACTTCATGCAAAAATGGTTGGCAGATTTCGCCTATCGCATTGATATTCAATGGTGGATGTTTGCGGTGGCCGGGATTGGGGCGGTGGCCGTGGCATTTTTCACCGTGGGATTCCAAAGTATAAAAGCGGCCTTGACCAACCCGGTGAAAAGTTTGCGAAGTGAATGAGGGAATGATTGAATGAATGGGGTTATTCCAAACCAATCAACAAGTTACCAAGCCAGCAAAGCTATGATCCAAAACTATTTTATTGTCGCACTGCGCAACCTGCGCCGTAATAAACTCTACGCCGCAATCAATATCGCCGGCCTAACCTTTGGTCTCACTGGCTTTCTGTTGCTTGGCCTCTACCTCTTCGATGAGTTGACCTTCGATCAAATGCATGCAGATGTCGACCGGATCTATCGCGTAGTAGAGCACAATAGAAACATGACAGAAGCAACGACCATCGCGGGAAGCAGTTTCAACCTGGCCGATGGCTCAAAAAAGCAAATCGCCGAAATCGAAAACACGGCGAGGATTGCCCGCTTTGGTCGCTCCAACCTGACAAACCCAGACCGGCCACATTACAAGGTACATGAGGTATTGACCGTGGCAGACAATGGCTTGATGGAAATATTTGATTTTCAAGCACTTCAAGGGGATGTTCGAAATGCCCTGAAGGAACCGAACAGTATCGTCATTACAGAAGAGTTGGCACAACGTTACTTTCAAAGTAGTCAGGTACTGGACAAAACCCTGATATTGGATTTGGGCACCCCAACCCCGGTGCGCATTACGGCCGTGCTGAAAAACCATCCCCGAAATTCGAGTTTCGATTTTCCGTTGGCCATATCGATGGGCACCTTTATGGTTGATTCCAATTTCCGCAACGAAGTGCTCCGCGACTGGTCGTCCAATGATTTTATGACGTTTGCCCGCCTGAGCCCAAATGCGGACCCACAGCTCGTAACCCCGCAACTGACAAAATTGGTTTACAACAACCGACAATTCAGGGAAGGACAATCGGTGTCGCACAGCCTGCAGGCACTGAAAGACATGCGCCTATACTCCGAAGGCATTGTGGATGGTGCCCGAAATTCCAATGTTGGGGCCATGAGCAGCGGCTCTATTTTTTATTTGAAGGTGTTCGGGGCTGTAGCGCTCTTTGTCCTGCTGCTGGCTTGCATCAACTATATGAACCTCACAACTGCCAAAGCCACCAACCGCAGTAAAGAAATCGGGGTTCGGAAGGCCAGTGGGGCTTTTCGTGGGCACTTGGTTTCACAGTTTATGTCGGAATCCTTGGTGGTAGTAGGGCTTTCTTTCGGTTTGGCAATTGGTTTGGTTAACCTGCTATTACCTGCATTTAACCGATTTGTCGAAAAAGAGCTGTCGCTGAATTTATCCACCGACTCCCGCATTTGGCTCCTCGCCTTAACGACGATGATTGTAACAGGTTTATTGTCAGGAAGTTATCCCGCATTGGTTTTGTCGCGCCTTAGTCCAATGCTGTTGTTGAAAAACATTAAACTAAAGCTCAGTGGCGACATGTCGCTGCGCAAAAGTTTAGTTGTGTTTCAATTTGCGGTTTCCATTTTGATGATTGTGGCCACCGTTGTTTTCTTCCAACAAGTACGATTTGTGACAAACAAAGACCTGGGATTCAAAAAAGACCTGCTTTGTGTTGTAGACATCAACAGTGGCCAGGTGAGAAGGGGCGCCGAAACCATTCAAGCCGAGTTTTTAAAGATACCTGGGGTAAAAAATGTGTCGGTCACTTCACGGGTACCTGGGGAATGGAAAAACATTGCCCAAGTCAAAATACGTCCAGAAGGAAGCAATGAAGCTTACCAGGAATCTTATTTTCTGGGTATTGATGAAGCGTTTTTGGAAACCTTCGAGATTGACCTCAAACAAGGTCAGGTGTTCAAGGGCATTGGCGACACGACTTCCGTACTGCTCAATGAAACAGCTGCAAAAATGCTTTCCATTGAAACAGCATCAGGTCAGGCGGTCGAGATTCCTGAGCGGGCATTCGATGGTACTTTCGTTCCATTAAACAACCGTCAGGTTTTCCGGGCGCGCGTCGCAGGCATTGTAAAAGACTTTCATTTCCAGACCCTTCGGGAAAAAATCGCACCCATGGTGCTGGCTTATCAGCGAAACCCCGTGCAAAACATCGATTATTTCACGTCTCGCGTGGAGGCCCATGACATTCCCGGCACCCTGAAAAAGATGGAAGAAGTGTTACTCGCCATTGACCCGAACCATCCACTCGAATATCATTTTTTGGATGAACAATTAGCGCTTTTTTATGCTGAGGACAAGCGCCGGCAGGCGATACTGGTCTGGACCGCCATGGCTGCTATTTTCATTGCCTGTATGGGCTTGTTTGGATTGGCCACTTATGCCGCCGAGCAACGCGTAAAGGAAATTGGCGTTCGTAAAGTTCTTGGTGCTTCCGTGGCAGGCATTGTTGGCCTATTGGCCAAAGATTTCCTGAAACTGGTGTTGATTGCCATCCTCATTGCGTCGCCCATCGCTTATTACTTCATGCAAAAATGGTTGGCAGATTTCGCCTATCGCATTGATATTCAATGGTGGATGTTTGCTGTGGCCGGGATTGGGGCGGTGGCCGTGGCATTTTTCACCGTGGGATTCCAAAGTATAAAAGCGGCCTTGACCAACCCTGTGAAATCCCTCCGTTCGGAATAAGTTATTTTAGGGTGATTTGGTTTTTTGGGGATTTGGGGATTTGTTGGGCCAGCGCTTGGGATTTTCTCCATTAGCGGAGGATGTTCATTCTAAGCGCTGGCCCAACAAATCCCCAAATCCCCAAAAAAACAAATCACCAATAAACCAATAACCAACCCATGCTATGCTAACTCATTACGTTCGTTTTCTGCTCCGAAAACAGCCCATGTTTACGGCATTGAACTTTACAGGCCTGGTCATTGGCATCACGGCAGCCATGTTGTTGTTTGGGTTTGTGCGCTATGAACAACTTTATGACCAACAAAGCCCCCACGCCAGCCAAATCTGGCGGGTATTCAACCAAACCTTCGATGGCACGTCGGTCATCACCAAAGATGCCAACACCCACAGTGCGGTAGGCCCCACCCTGAAGGCCGAAGTCCCGGGGGTTACAGATTATGCCAGGTTGTACTGCGGCAATACACCAGAGGTGGTGGTGATTGCCAACCAGCAGCCTTTTGAGGTGATGCGCTGTTATATGACAGACCCTGGTTTTTTGAGGATGTTCCCTCAAAAAGGCTTGCAAGGAAACCTGGCAACCTGCCTGGATGCACCCAAAGTGGCCGTGCTTTCTGAAACCCAATCGAAACGACTGTTCGGTACTACAGATGCCCTTGGAAAAACTTTCCGGGTCACAGAAGGCATGATGGCAGGTACCTACACGGTGTCTGCCGTGGTAAATGACCCGCCCGAGCACACGCACCTGAAATACGACATCCTGTTGTCGTACGCCACCCGCTATGCCGATGGGCATGAGGATAATTTTGACTCGTACTGGGATTACAACTACTTCCAACTGGCACCTGGTACCGACCCGGAAACCGTGCGCCGCAAACTGGCCAACATCAACGAAACATTCCTAAAAAACGACGGGATTCAGCTTGATATTCAACGTTTTACGGATATTCACCTGCACTCTGACCTCACCTACGAACTCGAACCCAATGGTAACGCCCGAACGGTTCAGTTCCTGGGCTTGATTGCCTTGCTCATCCTGGGCATCGCGTTTATCAATTTTGTCAACCTGGCCACCGCTTTTGCCAACGAACGCGGCAAGGAAGTAGGCATCCGAAAGGCCATTGGCGCAAGTCGAGGCATGCTTACCGCCCAGTTTTTCCTGGAAAGCCTGTTATTGAGTGCCGCTGCGTTTAGCGTTTCGGCGGCTTGTGTGGGACAGTTGTTGCCCTGGTTTGGCGACTTGATTGGCCGGCCCTTAAACCTTTCGGCCTTCGATTGGACTTTTTGGGCCGGTAGCGCTGGTGTCGTGATCCTGATGGCGGGTTTGGCCGGATTGTACCCTGCCCTGCAATTGTCGGGTTTCCGCCCGGCGGAAGCCTTGCGGGGACGGTTTGCACTCGGTCAGGGAGCGATGCTGCGCAAGGGCCTGGTGGTCACACAATTTATAGGGGCGGTTGGGTTGATTTTTGGGGTGCTGGTGGTGAGTAAACAACTCAATTTTTTAAAAAACCACGAACTCGGGGCACAAATCGACCAAATCGTAACCCTCAAATCCGTCAAAAGAGAAAGTCGCGAGGATACCCTCGCAAGCCGCAAGCTGGCGCTGCTCAAAAACGCCTGCGAACAAATGCCGGGGGTGCAGGGGGTCGCCTTTTCAAGCATAGCACCCGGCCTGGGCATCAATGGGATCAGCGGAAGCAACCGCCCCTTGCATTGGACACAGAAGCCTGATTTTGCGCGGATTACCTCTTATTTTATCAATACCGACGAGCGTTTTTTTGAACTCTACGGAATCAAGGTCTTGGCTGGCCAGCACCGGCTTCAAGCCGATCAAAGGGCCCGTTACAGCACCGTCAGCATCAACCGAACCATGATGAAGGCACTCGGTTTCCCTTCCCCGGAAGCCGCCATTGGACAACAGATTGCCTATGAAAACAGCGAAGGTGGGGCCAGCATGACCGTGGGTGCCGTCATCGAGGATTTTCACATCGAATCTTTAAAAAACACACCGAAGCCCACGTTATATTATTGTTTCGCACCGGAACAACTGAATTATGTGTCCGTAAAAATTGACCCGGGGCACATGACTTCTACCCTGAGCGCCCTGCAAGGAGCCTGGTCGGGCATCTACCCGGAAACGCCGTTTCGGTACTGGTTTTTGGACCAACATTTTGCCCAACAATACCGCAGCGAGACGCAGTTCGGGCAGGTGTTCGGCTTGTTTGCCGCCCTGGCCATCCTCATCTCTTGTCTGGGCTTGCTCAGTCTGACCGCCTACAATGTGCAACACCGGCGCAAGGAAATCGGCATCCGCAAGGTATTGGGGGCCAGCGTGGCAGGCATCACGACTTTGTTGGCCAAAGACTTCCTGAAATTGGTCCTGATCGCTATCCTCATCGCCTCCCCCATCGCGTATCACTTCATGAATAAATGGCTGGCAGATTTTGCGTATCGCATTGATATTCAGTGGTGGTTGTTTGTATTGGCAGGTGGGGTAGCGGTAGTGGTTTCAGTTTTGACCGTGGGTTTCCTAAGTGTGAAAGCAGCCCTTACAAACCCCGTCAAATCCTTGCGCAACGAATAACGCTTCCTAGATATCAACCCCGTCTTATGGCCAACTAAACTACCACACCATGTTTCAAAACGATATCAAAATCGCCTTGCGAAACCTGCGGGCAAACAAGTTTTTTACCCTCATCAACGTCATCGGGCTCGCGCTTGGCATGTCTGGCTGCCTAACGGTCATCCAAATCATGCGCGACCAGCTGAGTTACGACCATTTTCACCCCAATGGCGACCGGACGTTCCGGGTTTTGTGCCAACAATTCGGTGCAAATGGCGAGGCCCAAG
>JALHPW010000219.1 GCA_022842255.1 Saprospiraceae bacterium
TGGCGGGTACATGAACCTCTACCAGCAATTACCATCAGGCGACCAGTTCCGGAACCAGCACACGGTGCGGGTATTTTATTTTCACAATTTTGATTTGAGGAAATAGGTTGATGGGTTGAGGGTTTAGGGGCTCCGCTCTATGATAAACACGCAACCCAAGAGATGCACCCTAAACCCTAAACCTAAACCATCACCAACGCTACCATGTCCGAAAAAAAACTCTCCGAAGTCGAAATCATCAAAGACAAGAGCGACTATCTGCGCGGCACACTCGTGCAGAGCCTGGAAAACCGCATCACCGGGGCGCTCTACCCCGACGATACGAATCTGATCAAATTTCATGGTTCGTACCAACAGACCGACCGCGACCTCGACAGCGAGCGGAAGACGCAAAAATTGGAGCCGCTATACTCGCTGATGATTCGGGTGCGGGTACCTGGTGGCGTGGCCACGCCTGCCCAATGGCTGCGCATGGACGAACTTTCCGATCAGTATGGCAATGGAACCCTTAAACTCACCACCCGCCAGGCCTTTCAACTGCACGGCATCAAAAAACGCCAGCTGAAAGCGACGATTCAAGGTTTCAACGAGGTATTGTTGGACAGTATCGCGGGTTGCGGCGACGTAAACCGGAACGTGATGTGCAGTCCCAACCCGGATGAAAGCCGGGTTCATTCCGCGGTATATCAAGTGGCTAAGGAAATCAGCGATGCCTTTACCCCCCGTACCACGGCGTATTACGAGGTGTTTATGGACGGCAAACCGGTGGATGAATCGCAACCTTTTGCCTCAGCTAAAAATCCGGCTGGACAGGACGAAGAACCCATTTATGGAAAGACCTATTTGCCCAGAAAATTCAAGATTGCGCTCGCGGTTCCACCTCAAAACGACACCGATATTTTCGCGAATGACATTGGGCTGGTGGCCATCGAAAAAGATGGAGTACTGGCTGGTTTCAACCTTGCTGCCGGTGGCGGACTGGGCATGACCTTTGGGATGCCCGATACTTTCCCGCGTTTGGCCGATATGCTCGGATACGTTGATAGACAAGATGTTGTAAAGGTTTGTGAAGGCATTATCACGACCCAACGCGACCATGGAAACCGGGAAAACCGCAAATTCAGTCGCCTAAAATATACGGTAGAACGCATGGGGCTGGCCGTCTTCAAAGCCGAAGTGGAAAGGCGTTCTGGGATTGTTTTTCAGGAAGCAAGGCCCTACAAATTTGTCCACTCTGGCGACCCACTTGGCTGGACCAAAACGCATGACGGGAATTTCAACCTTGGACTTTTCATCGAAGGGGGGCGGGTGGCCGACACCCCGGATTTCCCACTGAAAACTACATTGCGCATGTTGGCCCTCGTTCATGACGGTGATTTTCGATTGACGGGGAATCAAAACCTGGTTATCGGCAACATTTCCCCACAAAAACGCCCCATTGTAGAAGCCATACTGGAAAAACATGGTATTCTGGCAGCCACTCACCGTCAAACAGCTTTGCGGCAAAATTCCATTGCCTGCGTGGCACTCAATACGTGCACCCTGGCATTTGCAGAGGCCGAACGCTACTTACCCAGTTTGATTGACAAAATCGATTTGATTTTACGGGCGAATGGGCTCGAAAAAGAGGCCATCAACATTCGCATGACGGGTTGCCCCAATGGATGCGGTCGGCCGTATCTAGGCGAAATTGCGTTCATTGGCAAATCGCCCGGCTATTACAACCTGTACCTGGGCGCCTCGCACAATGGGGAACGCTTGAACAAACTTTACAAGGAAATGCTCAATGAGGCTTCCATTTTACAAGCATTAGAGCCTATTATTGCCCATTATGCCCGGGAACGCCAACGGGGCGAACGGTTTGGCGATTTTGTGATTCGAAAGGAATATGTGAAGGCTACTACACATGGGACGAATTTCCACGATTAAGCGGCACGCGGATTACGCGGATGCTTCGAAACGCGGATTTTGAGGATTTTTTCCGAACTAATCTGCGTTACAAAGTATCCGCGTGCCAACCACAATATACCATGAGCGACAACAACACATCGGGCAACACCCTTTTCCCAATTTTCCTCAAACTCGAGCATCTGAACACGCTTGTGGTGGGGGGGGGCAATGTTGGACTTGAGAAAATTTCCGCCTTGCTGCGCAATTGTCCCGAGGCAAAAATCATGCTGGTGGGCCGAGAGATCCGACCCGAGCTGCGGGAGTTTGTGGCAGATTTCCCCAATGTATTGTTACTGGAACGTGGTTTTGAACCCACAGATTTGGAAGGTAAACAATTGGTCGTTTGTGCCACCGACAACCCCGATTTGCATCAAGAGATTCGCCAGTTAGCACATGCGCGTGGAATTCTGGTCAACGTAGCGGACACACCCGCAGAATGTGACTTTTACCTGGGTTCCATCGTGCAAAAAGGAGATTTGAAAATTGCCATTTCCACCAATGGCAAATCACCTACCATCGCCAAACGACTGAAAGAAACCCTGAACGAAAGCCTACCCGATGAGCTGAATGATTTGCTGCAAAACATGCCCGCCATCCGCGAAAAACTGGGGGGCGATTTCACTGAAAAAGTGCGTTCGCTCAATGCACTCACGGCCTCTTTGGCAGCTGGGGAAGAAGTTTTGGCCACCGTAATGCCCCACCAAAATCTCGACCGCATCCGCGACCGGAAGTGGCGACGCATTGCCACAGCGGCTATGGCAGCCTTTGGTTTGTCGCTGATTTTCAACGTGGTATCGTATTATGTACCTACCCACACCTGGCCGGAAATTGTTGGGAGCATCGATAGTCAGTTTTGGACTTTCCTGGTGGTAGGCTTCATGGCCCAATTGGCCGATGGGCTGTTGGGCATGGGCTACGGGGTAGTGACCCAGATTTTTTTGATGGGTGCTGGGGTCCCCTTGGCAGCGGTGAGTTCGAGTATCCACACTGCGGAGGTATTCACTGCTGGGGCATCGGGATATTCTCACTATCGCTTTGGGAATGTAAATCGGCGTTTGTTTCGCGCGATTTTGGTCCCGGGTGTGCTGGGAGCCATTGGGGGCGCGGTTTTGCTTTCGCAATTGGGGGAGGAATATGCGGCTTATATCAAACCGATTATTGCGGTCTATATTCTGTTATTAGGCATTCGCATTTTGAGTCGGGCGTTTGTCAAAACCAAAAAGCGTCGGGCCCGGCGACTGGGTTGGTTGGCGGCAGCGGGTGGTTTCCTGGATTCCTTTGGCGGTGGTGGCTGGGGACCTTTGGTGACAAGTACCTTGATAGCCAAGGGAAAAACGCCTCAATATGTCATCGGCACCGTGAGTCTCACCGAATTTTTTGTCACGTTTGCCAGTGCGGTCACCTTCTTTTCGCTGATTGGTTTGTCGCACTGGCTGGTCATTGCGGGATTGATTATTGGCGGCGTGGCGGCGGCACCGCTCAGTGCTCGGTTGGCGGGGAAATTGCCGGTTCGCTTGATGTTCGTGCTGGTGGGCGTGACGGTTATTTTTTGGAGTGGGCGGGTGTTGTGGAAGCTGTGGTGATCAATACCGACAATTGATAGCACGCGGATGACGTGGATGCTTCGCAACGCGGATTTTAAGGCTCCTTTGCAGAAATCCGCGTTGCGCAGCATCCGCGTTATCCGCGTGCCTCCAAACGCGAAGCTTTACCTTTGGCCAAAATACCACCCAATCTATGCTATACATCACCCAACTAATCTACCTCAAACCAGGAAAGGAGGCCATTTTCGATGAATTTGAAGCCGTTGCCATTCCCCTGATTTCAAAATACAACGGGCAACTTTTGTTGCGTATGCGGCCTGGCCCGCCTGATATTATTGAAAGCAATATGGAGCCGCCCTATGAAGTCCACCTGGTGGAATTTGCTTCGGAAAACGACTTTTCCAATTTTATGCAGGATGAATCCCGGAAGCAGTTTCTGCATTTGAAGGAGCAGTCTATCAGGAGCAGTATGCTGATTAAGGGTCAAAAATTGTAAAGGCAAATTGCAATTGAATTTCAAGTAACAAGGCCCTACCCCACCCACTTCTCCATACAAACACTGTTCTCCACCCCCACATACTGCCCATAATTCGGGATCATCCGATAGCCCGATTTTTGATAAAGGCCGATGGCTTCAGGTTGTTTTTTGCCTGTTTCTAGCACACAACGGGCAAAACCCAATTCGCGCGACCAATTTTCCAATTCCTGCAAAACAACACCTGCCACCCCTCTGCCCCTAAAATCAGGCAATACAAACATCCGTTTGACCTCCATGGATGCCTCGTCCAGCGCACGGATGGCCCCACAGCCAACGGCCTGATTATCCATAAAAGCGACCACGCAATGTTTGATTTTATCCACTTTGTTGAACTGAGCATAAAACGCATGCTCATCGCCGTCGCGAATGGCTAGGTCTTGGTCGAGTAGTGCCACCAAATGAAGGAAATCAGGATTTTCGGAATCGCAGCGAAACAGGTTGAGCATGGCCATATTTTTTGAAGCGCAAATATGGTCGTTCTGGGCAACATCATCACCTTTGTTACATTTGCCTAACTTCTCCCAAGCGCAAGCACTCACAACAAAAAATTTGAACCGTGATTAAAAAACTCAGTCTCCTTTTTACGCTCTTCGTTTTCTCCTTCCGACTTTTCGCACAAAACCCTGCAATTCAACGGATTGACCCAACAAACTGGTGGGTGGGCATGAAAAACCCGGAACTTCAATTATTGGTGTACGGCAAAAACCTGAAAGGCTCGGAGGTGAAAATCAACTACCCAGGCGTTACGGTCAGGCAAGTATATGAGGTAGAAAACGCCAACTACCTTTTTGTGGATGTTTACATCGCACCAGAAACCAAGGCCGGAACATTTGAATTGGAATTGAGCAAATCCATTTCGGTCCAACGAGGTAAAAAATCAGTAACAGAAACGCTTAAAACCACCCACCGGTATGAACTCAAAACCCGAGACAAACGTCCACAAATCATTGATTCCAGAGACTTTATCTACCTAATCTTGCCCGACCGTTTTTCCAACGGCGACCCTTCCAACGATAAGTTTGCCGACATGGCCGACCCGGAATCCGATCGGTCCAATCCTTACCTGCGGCATGGCGGTGATTTGTTGGGTATTCAAAACCATCTGGATTATATCAGCGAGCTGGGCGTGACCACGCTTTGGCTGAATCCCGTCATTGAGAACAATCAGCCACAAACCAACGAAGGTGGCGCCATGCGCTCGGCTTATCACGGGTATGGTTTTACGGATCATTACAATGTGGACCGCCGATTGGGCGGCAATGCGGCTTACAAAAGTTTGATCGATGCTGCCCATGGCAAGGGACTGAAAATCATGCAGGATGCCGTGTACAACCATGTGGGCATCAACCATTGGATTTTGCGCGATTTGCCGATGAAAAACTGGCTGAATCAATGGGATACTTACACCAATACTTCCTACCGCGATGAAGCAGTGATGGACCTTAGCCACGGGAGCCAACGGGATTTCAAGGTACACCAAAACGGTTGGTTTGTGCCGTTTTTACCCGATTTGAACCATCATAACCCGTTCGTAGCCAATTATTTGATTCAACATGCCTTGTGGACGGTCGAGTATTTTGGCATTGACGGCTGGCGCGTGGATACCTATCAGTACAACGACCTGGAGTTTATGAACCGTTGCAACAACGCCTTGTATGCCGAGTATCCGAATATGTTTATCACCGCAGAAAACGCCGTGAACACACCGGTAAGTCAGGCCTTTTTTGTGCGCAACAACCTCTACCTTCCTTTCAAAAGCACTTGCAATTCGCCGAACGATTTTGTGTTTTACAATGCCATCAATGCAGCGTTGAACGAGAAATTTGACTGGGGGCGGGGTTTCAACCAGCTTTGTACCATGTTGGCGCAAGACATCGTGTACGAAGACCCGAACTTGAACATGACTTTTTTGGACAATCACGACCAGAACCGGTTTTTCTCAGTCGTTGGCGAGGACATGCAGAAGTATAAACAGGGCATAACCTTCCTATTGACGGCCCGCGGCGTTCCGCAATTGTACTACGGCACGGAAGTGCTGATGAAGAACTTCAAAAACCCTTCGGATGCCGAGGTTCGCCGCGATTTTCCGGGAGGTTGGCCAGGCGATGCTGCGAATAAATTTCTGGCTTCCGGCAGAAGTGCGCAGGAAAACGAAGCGTTCAATTTTACCAAGAAACTGGCGCAATACCGCAAGACCTGTTCTGCCTTACAAACTGGGAAATTGACCCAATATATCCCTGCAGACGGCATTTATGTGTTTTTCCGTCACGATGCCCAGAAGTCAGTCATGGTGGTAATGAGTCAGAGCGATAAGGCGCAAACATTGTCCACCGGGCGTTTTGTGGAAAACCTGCGCGGTTTTTCCCGAGGGAAAAATATTCTGGACGACAGTATGATTGCAGATTTAGGCCAATTGGCTGTACCTGCCATGTCGGTCCAGGTAATTGAGTTGATGAAGTAAAAAAAAATAGGCATACAGTACACCCAACATCTTGATTCTCAAGATTGTGTGTGCCGTATGCCTATAATCTTTTATACCCGGGGTGCGCTCAGGTTCAAGCAGCCTCCATGGCCTCTTCATTGACAAATGATTCGGCGATTTCGGTAAGTTTTACGTCCGCTCCACGTTCGTCGCTCAGCGTTTTTTGCAAAAGCTCGGCTACTTTATGCTCTCCTAGCGTTTTGGCAAAAGAGAGCAAAGTGCCGTAGGTGGCAATTTCATAGTGCTCTACTTTTTGGGCTGCCAGGATGATTCCGGCATCCCGAACCATACCTTCTTGGGTGCTCTCCATGATTTCTTCGGCTTCTTTTAAGAGCCCTGCCATCGCCTCGCATTTTTCGGCTTCGGCAATTTCTTTAATCATCGAGAACACTTGCTCCAATCGGGTTACGTGTTCTTTAGTCTCCTGAAGGTGTCCGGTGAGGGCGGCAACCAACACTTCCGAGCTAGCATTTTTGACCATGAGCGGAATAGCCTTCGTGAGTGCTTTTTCTGCCCAATAAATATCCTTCAGCTCGTCCACGAATAATTCGCGCAGGCCCTTGGCAACGTCTTCCGATTTTGTTTTGGTCGAGTGCCCATTTCCTTGTTTGTGTGCACCAGATAGCGTGTTTTGCATAAAATCCCTATTTTCCATGATCTACTATATTTAGTTGTGATTGTGTAATTGCCGGACAAAGGTCCGCCCATTGCATACCGTGGCTGTTACACAATTCGACAAAAGAGTTACAAAATTCCAAGGCCAATGGCACCAAAAGCCGAAGGCGCTACTCCATGTTGCAGCGTATGTTTGCAGCAAATACCAATCACAAATCGAAATATGGTTCGCCGCAATTTTTTCAAAACCACTGGTTTAGCTGCAATTGCGGCCAGTTTTCCTAGGTTCAAGCTCATGGCCGAAAATACTGCCTCCCCCAAACCCCGCCTGATCAAGCCTGCTCGATTACGACAGGGCGCTACCGTGGCACTCATTGCACCCTGCAGTCCGCCCGCAGACGAAAAACTGGCCAAAGGCATTGCCAACCTGACCCAGTTTGGATTTAAAATTGTGGAGGGGAAAAACTTACGCGCACGCAACGGTCACCTCGCCGGAACCGACGAAGCACGTTTGGAAGATTTGCACTGGGCCTTTCGCGACCCGGCCATCGAGGCAGTCTGGTGTATTCGCGGAGGCTACGGGGCCAGCCGTTTGTTGCCCAATATTGACTACAACCTCATTCGCCAACATCCCAAACCACTCATTGGGTACAGCGACGTAACCGCTTTGCACCTGGCCATTCATCAGCGCACGGGACTAGTGACTTTCCACGGACCCGTGGCAGCTTCAGAATACCCGGAGGATACCTTGCAGCACTTTC
>JALHPW010000220.1 GCA_022842255.1 Saprospiraceae bacterium
CATAAAAAGGATTGGCTACTGACGTTGATTTTTGGTTTTGGTGGGGCGAAGGTAGGGAGTGTCGCATACTTTCGCTCGAACGATTAGGCAGGTTCCTGGCTTTTCAACGATTCGTACCAGGAAACGCCCAACAACTGCTCCATATTGGGACGCGACAAATCCAAAACCTCCACTTTTTTTCGCATCCCCTGATTTTCCGACCGAAATTCGAGTTTTTTTAATTGGATGGGTTGCGGCGTGAACAGCTTGAAATGCAGTTCGCAGTTGGAGATTTCAAATTGGAAAACAAGCGGGAATGGAAAAGGGTTTGCCAAACGTAAATCTTTGTAGCCAAAAACAACTGTAGCATCGGCCCCCAAAGGCGCAAAACGCTCTGCTTCTGTATAAATATCAAGGGAATGGGGATAACGTTCGCGGATTTCCAAACCGGCCGTCAAGCATAATTGATAAATAATGCCCGATACCTGGCATAAACCCCCGCCCACCTCCGAACTTAGCTGACCTCCGACAATATTACGGGAAGCGCGATAACCGCGTCGATTGGAGGGTCGGCCAACCACCTCCCAAAAAGAAAAAATTTCAGCGGGTTGAATCTGTGTACCGGTAATTGCCGCACTGGCCAGCTGGAGGTTTGCCAGTTTGTTTTCAAACGTCGCACCCGGACGAATGGGTTGAACCAAAACGTGGCAGTGCCAATCCGAGATTTCAGCCCAGTCTGTTTTTGAACGGGCGAACAATCGGGCTTCCCCGCTCCTCCAGTCCTGGAGTACACGGAGCCAAATGCGAACCAATCGTTTGGTTTCTTTCCAAATCTTCATGTTTTTTGCATGCAAACGAGGACGTAAGATGCATACTCTTGAAGGAAAGAACGGCACAAAATTGTATCCAAAGGAAGCAAATAGGGGCGCAGTGTTGCGGGAACCCGGTGAATAGGAAAAAACACAACACCTTGGCTAGCAGTGATTTGCCATGGATGCTTGCTCAATTCCAAAACTTTTGTCTTGGTCAATGCATTCGACCCATGCCAGTGTTGATTGTGGTGCCCATGGGTAAATCGCCTTCTTTTTTCAGATGGGAAATCAAAAACTAGTCGCCCACCCGGACGTAACACACGATGGACTTCGGCCAATACCGCTTGGGTTGCAGTATGGTCAAGGTGCATAAAAAAGTGCATGGAGAAAATGGCGCTGAAAGCCCCATCTTCAAATGGCAATTGGGTAGCCTCGCCAACCACGAGGGTTTTGGTAGGGAATTTTTGCCGAGCTTCTGCAATCATCTTGGGACTAAGGTCGCAGCCCGTCTCCGCAAATTCAATCAGGCGGCCCGTACCGCAGGCCAAGTCCAATACCTCACTGGACGGGGTATCGCGCAACAGCTTTGCAAGCGCCTGACGCTCCTGTTGATGGATAAATTGGCCATAGGCGTTTCCAAACCGCGACTGGTCATAATCGGGTGCCAAGGCATCATAATAAGCTGGAATAGACTCCATATTTGCCAACAATTAACCAAATCCACAAATAACCAAATCCCCTACCTAAGCTACTTGCCCGCCACAACTAGATCCAGCACCAGCCGTACAGCCATAACAGTGTTGGTTGAGTACAATATCGCGGCTTTCAAGCGCTGCCAGGTCGAAGTCATTGATATGGGTACGTTCGCCCGCCACTTTCAAATCCAACATTTGATTGAAATCGCAGTCGTACAGATACCCATCCCAACTTACGGAAATGGTGTTCCGGCACATCACGCCTGCAACTGCTGCGGGGTTGAAGGCTTCCAGCAAGGTTTGCATATAAGTTTCATACTGGCCATTTTCAATCATGTAATCCAAAAAACGGCTGATCGGCATGTTTGTAATGGCATACAACGAATTAAAGTCAATATCGTGTTTGCGCTTCAGTTGCCGCTTGAATTCAGCCTCTAGGGAGGCCTGGTTGCCTGGCAGAAAAGTTCCCGTTGGATTGTACACAAGGTTGAGCTTCAATCCAGTGCCTTCTTTCCCATAACCTACTGCATTGAGCATTTGCATGGCTTTCATCGAATCTTCAAAAACCCCATCCCCGCGCTGGGAGTCGGTACGCAGGGCTGAATAATGCGGCAATGAAGACACCACTTCTACCTGGTGTTCGGCGAAAAACTCCGGCAAATCGTGGTATTTCTTATTGGCCACCACAATGGTCAGGTTACAGCGGTCCATCACATGTTTGCCCAATTTGCGACATTCCTCCACAAACCAGCGAAAATTCGGGTTCATTTCCGGCGCGCCCCCAGTGATGTCAACCGTATGGATATCATATTGAGCAAGGATTTCCAGGCATTTTTCAAGGGCCTCCCGCCCCATGTTTTCCTCCTTTTTGTCTGGGCCGGCATCCACGTGGCAGTGCGAACAGGTCTGGTTGCAGAGTTTGCCAATGTTGACCTGAAAAATCTCGATCCGTGTCGGTTTGATCCGACCATCGGAGAAACCCGCCTCTTTGATTTTTTCACTGAATAGCGGAAACCGCATATCCGTCAACTCCTTGCTATTCAGCACTTTGAGTTGAAAAAAAGTATCTGCCAAGGCACTGTGCCTGGATGAAAGTGATTTTGTTTTTTGATGAATACCCATTGGGAAATGTGGTCAATTTGAGAAATGTGGTCAATTTGGGGGAATGTGGTCAATGTGATAAATGTGGCCAATGTGAGGAATGTGGTCAATGTGTTTTGAACTCACATTGACCACATTCCTCAAATTGGCCACATTTATAATTACATCGTCAGGTTTTTGGCATGGTTCATCATTTGGGTGCCATAAACCAAACTGCTGCCCGCGCGAATCGCAGCGGCTACGTGTATGGCCTCCATCATTTGTTCTTCATCGGCTCCCTTCTCAAGACAACCAGAGGTATAGGCATCAATGCAGTACGGACACTGTACGGTGTGCGCCACCGCCAAAGCGATGAGCGCTTTTTCACGTTCGCTGAGTGCGCCTTCTTTAAATACCTCAGCATAGTAGCTGAAAAACTTGTCGGCCAGCGGTTTTTGCCATTCGCCGATATTTCCAAACTTTTTGAGATCTTCTGGATCAAAATAGTGTTTCTTAGACATGAGCGTTGTACGGTTATACGATTGTAGAAGGTTTGTTTTGAACCGCCCAAAATCTACGTCGAAAACCAATGGGCGGTTTTTAGCCCGGCAAATAAAATTGAAATTCCATGAAGGCCTCGGAAATTATAAATCCTTGGATGGAATTGTTCGGGGACGGACAAACGAACCCACCGCAATTTGTCGGGCATCCCTACCTTTGTGGCTGGAAATTGGGAAAACCGAATCCAACCACCAATCAAAATCAGGCTTTTAGTTAAACTCAATTTTTGGATGAAAAATAAGGGATTATTGATTCTACTGGGCTATGTGCTCTTTACACTTGGTATTACTTCCGTGGTCATGGAGCTGGTCGGAACCCATTGGTATTTTATGGCCTGGGTAGAACAGGCTGGACGGCTTACCGCATTCATTATCAAGATTTTAATGGTCATCATCGGTATTTTGCTCATCGTTTTTTCCCGAACGGATTGGGAACGAGAACGACGGGAAAGTATGGAGGATGAACTTTGACCCACCCGATATGAAATTACAGCCCCACTTACTATTCTGTTTGCTTTGGCTATGCTCCAACGTATCGGCGCAAGAAGGCCAGGTATTGGTAACGGAAACGTACGACCTAATCAATGTAGAGAAACCGCCCACCTTTCCCAGTGGAGAACCTGCGATGTTTCGCTTCATCCACTCGAATTTCCACCCGCAATCTTTGCCCGCCAACACCCTGCTTTCAGGCACTAAAATTGTAGTTTCCTTTACCGTAGACACCTTGGGAAACCTTGGCGATTTTCAGATTTTAAAAGACATGGGTGCCGGCTATGGGGATGAACTCCTGCGCGTGTTGCGATCTATGCCCTGCTGGATACCTGGCGAGCTCAATGGCAAAAAAGTGAAAACCAAAATGGTTTTGCCGCTCCGAATTGAACTTGATTAAGTACTCATTTTATATAACCAACCAATTCACTTCATGAAATTCAAATTGCTCCTCCTTACACTATTCTTGGCCAATGCAATCCTGGCCCAAACCGACGATGCCCCCCCTACCCTCGAAGAAGTGCCCAAACCTGTTGCCGATGGACTTAAGGTGACTGAACGAACGTATGAGATATTCGATATCGAAAAACAACCCTCCTTTCCCGGTGGCGAATCGGAACTCATGAATTTTTTGGCAAAAAACATAAAATACCCCAAGGCCGCACGCAAGCGGGGTATACAAGGTCCGGTAATCGCCACATTTGTGGTCAACAAGGATGGTAGCATCTCCAACATCAATATTATACGCGACATCGGCCGTGGTTGCGGAAAAGAGGTAGAAAGGGTGCTTGGGCGGATGCCCAACTGGAATCCGGGTATAGCCGACGGCCATCCTGTGAAAGTGCGGTACACCTTGCCCGTAAAATTTGCGCTCAATTGAATCCCCTACCCTCTTTCACTTTAAACTTCCTATCCATGAAACTCAACCTATGGCTGCTATTGGTGCTCCTGGCCAATTCACTTGGGGCACAAAATCTCGAACACCCACCTGAACTCGTAGTCCCAGCTGCAAAAGATTTGACCGCTCCAGAAACACAAAAGGACACGGAAAAAATCTTCGAGATGTTCGACATCGCCAAAATTCCGGTGTTCCCAGGTGGTGACCCGGCCATGACGCAATATATCAGCGACAACCTGAAATACCCTGTATTGGCCCGTGAAAACGGAATTCAGGGCACAGTTGTCATAACTTTTGTCGTAGACAAGGATGGTTCTGTGACAAATACGAACATCCTCCGGGATATTGGCGGTGGCTGTGGCAAAGAGGCCCTGCGGGTGGTGCAAGCCATGCCCAAATGGACCCCTGGCCAAGCCAACGGTCAACCCGTCAAAGTGCGCTACACCCTTCCAATCCGCTACAAACTGGAGGGAGCAGACCCGCCATCCCTTACACCGCCACCAAATGAAGCGAAACCGGTATCAGAAGATGAACTGTGGAAAATGGTTGCAGAAGGCGCGCAAAGAACCCAAACTACCAAGGGTGTCCCGGAGCGGAATACGCCGTTTGAATACAAGCGTGTGAATGAAAAAACCTTCCTACTCCTCCTGGAAACGAACTTCAAAGTCAAACTTTCAACGGCGGATATAAACGGCTTCAAAACCCTGGGCGAGATTTCCGATTATTTCTACCGGGCCCAATTCGCACCGGAGTTTTATACCAAAGAAGGCATGAGGGGGAAATACGCCAAATTCCTCACCGACCGGGCAGATTTTGACCTCAATAGCGACGGTTTGGGCAAAATCGCCTCCCTCATCATCCCCAAAGGCTGTCAGGTCGTCCTGTTTTCCAAAAAGGGGTTTAAAGGCAAAAAACTGAAAATAGATGCCACTGACATGGAAGTCACAATTTCCCAGATGTCCGAAGTAATCAACATCAAAGACAAAAAGGGAGTGCTCAAAGGCGATACCAGCACCAATTGGGAAATGAACACCAAATCCATCAAAATAATCCTGCCCAAAGGATTTCCCGCTGGACAGTAGCCACGAAATCTATTAAGATTGGACTTCCGGAAAAATACCCTGGGGGCGAGTGCCCCCAGGGTAGAAAATTTAAACCGCAAAACAGGAAAACCGGAGAACAGGAAAATTTAAAACTGATAGGGAAACGATTCGAAAAAGGGCAGAATTTGCCCCATACGGAATCAATTATCGCAGTTTTAAATTTTCCGGTTCTCCGGTTTTCCTGTTTTGCGGTTTAAAGCTCCTATTCTACAATTTATCCACGCTGCCCTCATTCACTTCTCCTCAAAAACAAAGCCCTTAGCCTTCGCTTGGTCTACCACGGCCTGAATGAGCACATTGTCTAGCGTGGTCTCGCTGCTTCCTTGTTTGATGGTTTCTGCAGCGATGTAGGCGGCCATTTGTTTTTCCAGTTCGGCAAGTTCTTTGCGCACCACTTGGCGTTCGGCCTTGAGTCGTTCGATTTCTTTGCTGATCTCGGCCTTTGTTTTGCCTTTGAATTGGGCAGGCACAGATTCCTCGTCCAACTTTTCAACAAATTTTTCATCGGCTTCGGCGGCATCTACGATGTCCCAATCCTCGTTTTTATAGGTGCCTTTTGATTTGGCCGCCGCTCGTTGTGCCACATTGGCCGAGCCATAGGATTTAGCATTGTTGTCCTGGGCCACTTGCCGCTCCTTTTTCATTTCACCCTCACGACCATAGCCAATGTAGGTCCGGTTGAGCCGTTCGTTACATTCTAGGATGCGCTCATCGTACGGAGTATTGATGTGCACTACTTTTTTGTCGGTGTTGATGATCATGTACTTGCCCTTGCCCAAGTCTGCCCCGGCTTTCCAGTCGGTGTTCACACCCGTTTCGTAGTCCCCACAATGAATGGTATTGATGATAATGCCCCGATCGGCGGCAGTCCCACAACTGGTACGGAAATTCACGGTGCCCTGGTTAAATGGTTCGTTACCAGCTATCACAATGATTTTCAAGTCATTGGTTTCGGAAGACCAGGCAATATCCCGGAGGGATGTTTTGATGACCCAACCACAGTACTCATCGCCGCCATTGGTTTTCAATTCAAATAGTTTTTCCGAAAGACCGTCCAGGTCGGTACTGAGCGGATGCACCAGGCGAATATAGCCCGTAGCCGCTTCGAGCCCGCTGTTGCCGTATTCAAATAGTGCGATTTCAAGTTCCACGCCCTGGTTCTGCCGTTGTGCATCGGCGAGGCGATTCACCATTTTCCAAAGTTGGGCCTTGGCTTGGTCAATAAGCCCGTCCATGCTGTTGCTGGTATCGAGCAATAGGGCTACCTGGATTTTGGATTTCCCGGTTTTTGCGGTTTGGGAAACGAATTGAGCGGGAGGGTTTTGGAGTGGAAGCGTATCCGCTTTCGGGTTTTGCTGGCAAGAAAAACCAAATGGAGAAAGTAAGGCTGCGGTCAAAAGGATCTTGAACATGGCAAATAGGTTTGGTGATAAAATCAGGAATTGTTCCTAAGATGCCGTCCAAGATGTCGTTGGTGTGCAAGATTACACACCGAGCCCTAAGATTTTTCAGGCTGCTTTCGATACGGGCAATGCCTGCACCCGCTTGCACAGCAATAGCCCCTTTTGCGCAAAAAATGTTCTGTAAACACCCAATATCCCTTCTCGATATAGTAATCGACCCCTTCTTTCAAGGGTTCGGGTGCTGCAGGTGGTGGTGTTTTCTTCATTGATGGAAATGCCTAAACAGTAAGGTTTTCAGCTAAACAGTTTTCCAGTGATCTGGTTGAGTAGGCAATCGAACCCGGTTTTATGAAATAATATAGAGGCATTTCATAGAAAGACCTGTACTTCGACCTTGAACAAAATCAGCCTTGAATCCTTTAGTCGTTGTTTGAATTATGCTGTTGCAGTCAAAAAGAACAACTCCAACAACCTTTTAACCGCCTTGTGCGCAACCATTGACCACTCAACACGATGAATCACTTTGAATTTTATGGCATCCCGGTCGCATTTTCGGTGGACGAGGCAGCAGTGCGGCGCACCTATTTATTGAACAGCCGAAAATACCATCCCGACTTTCATACCCTTTCGGGGGAAGCGGAGCAAGCCCAGGCGCTGGAGTTCTCCACGCAAAACAATGAGGCCTTCAAAACACTGTCGGATTCGGACAAACGATTGCGCCATGTGCTGGAAATAAATGGCCTATTGGGGAATGAAAACGAAAACCCGCGTCTGCCGCAAGATTTCCTGATGGAGATGATGGATATCAACGAAGCGCTCATGGAACTGGAATTCGACTTTGAT
>JALHPW010000221.1 GCA_022842255.1 Saprospiraceae bacterium
GCATTGCCAAGCATGGATTTGGACAACCTGGTTTGGTTGTAATTGGCCAAGAACATATCCAGTCCCATACGGTCGGCTATCTCATCGAGTGAGTTGCGTTTCACGATTTTGGAGCGCATTTTTGTCAAAAAACCCTCGTCGGAGTTGGGGTATTTTTTGAACAAATATTCCCCTACAATAGTACTGAGCACCGCGTCGCCCAAAAATTCCAGCCGCTCATTGTTGGCAATGGCGTAGTCTTTGGAAGCAAAGGTGCTTTTGTGGAAAAAAGCCAGCTTAAACAGTTGGAGGCGGACTGGTGTAAACCCAATCAACTGTCTGAGGCGCCGGGCCAATTCCCGGTCTGGATGGAAGTAATAATTGTAAAATCGTCGTATAAATCGCACAGAGTCAATTTTTTAGACAAGGGCGCGCCATACGAAATTTTCGGAAAGTTTGAAACTTTCCGAAAATTGGCTCAAAGCCAAAAGCACGACACTTATCTTTTATTAAGCCCTCAAACTTGTTTGAAGACAATGGATGCATTGTGCCCACCAAAACCAAAGGTGTTGCTAAGCACAGATTTCACTTTGCGTTGTTGGGCCTCGTTAAAAGTCAGGTTGAACGCCGGGTCAATTTCCGGGTCGTCCGTGAAATGGTTGATGGTAGGGGGTATAAACCCGTGTTTCATGGCCAAAATACCGGCAATCGCTTCGACGGCGCCTGCCGCTCCCAACAAGTGCCCGGTCATACTTTTGGTAGCCGACACATTGATTTTAGCCACATGGTCGCCAAACACCTTACTGATGGCTTTGAGCTCTGCTACATCGCCCAATGGGGTGGACGTACCATGGGTGTTGATATAGTCGATATCGCCAGCGGTCATGCCTGCGTCTTGCAACACCAGGTGCAACACGTTGATGACCCCAATCCCTTCCGGGTGTGGGGCCGAAATATGGTATGCATCGTTGGTCATGGCGCCACCTGCGTATTCTGCATAAATGCGCGCGCCGCGCCGCTTGGCGTGTTCGTATTCTTCTAAAATAAGGGCTGCGCCACCTTCTCCTAGCACAAAACCGTCGCGGTCCTTGTCGTAGGGCCGTGAAGCGGTAGCGGGGTCGTCATTGCGTTCGCTCATGGCCTTCATGTTGGTAAAACCACCCACGGCTGTGGCAGCGATGGTCGCTTCCGAGCCGCCCGTTACCATGATGTCGGCCTTGCCCAGTCGAATATAATCGGCTGCATTGATGATGGCGTGGCTGGAGGAAGCACAGGCCGACACAGTGGCATAGTTGATACCCATGAAACCATACTGAATGGAAATCATGCCCGCACCCATGTTGGTGATCATCTTAGGGATCAGGAACGGATTGTGGCGAGGGGTGCCGTTGCCTTTCACATAATCTTCAATTTCTTTTTCCAGGGTGTGCAGACCGCCGATCCCGGACGCCCAAATCACGCCAGTGCGCTGTTTGTCGATGGCCTCCAAGTCCAAGCCAGAATCTTTCAAAGCCTCATCGGCCGTCACGAGTGCAAACTGCGTGAAGCGGTCAATACGGCGTACTTCTTTTCGATCCATAAAATCCTCGGGGACAAACCCCTTCACCTCGCAGGCAAACTGGGTTTTAAACAGACTGGCATCAAACTGCGTGATGGGGCCCGCACCGCTTGCGCCGCGTTGCAGTCCGTCCAAATATGCCGGTATGTTGTTGCCAATGGGAGTGATTGCGCCTATGCCAGTAACGACGACTCGTTTCATAAAAAACCTTGAGTTTAAAAAATCAGGTTTGGGGATTCGGAGGGCAAATGTAGGAAACAGTTTGAAACCAAAACGTATTGCGCCCCTTCGGATGCAGACTTGTTGTCTACTAAACAGGGGATGCGGACAGAAGTTTGCTTCCAAATTTCTATTTCACGGAAAAATTTCAACGACACACTTCTTTTTCACCTAAAAAATTCTACCTTTGCCCGCCCAAAACGAGAACCAAAAAGATTTATTAAAAAAGCACCATTTCCGCTGTAAAATATGGCACACCACAAGTCTGCGTTAAAGCGTATCCGTCAGAACGACAAGCGTCGTTTGGAGAACCGCTACTACAAAAAATCTACCCGTACGGCTATCAAAAACCTGCGCGAACTGAAAGAAAAGGCAGAGGCTGAAAAGTTTCTTCCTAAAGTTGTGAGCATGATTGACCGTTTGGCAAAGCGTGGAAACATCCACCGCAACAAGGCTGCCAACCTGAAAAGTGGCCTGATGCGTCACGTGAACTCAATCGCTGCTTAATTGGGGATTTAGTTATTTGGGGATTTGGTTATTCGTTTTGACAGCGCTTGAAATAGTGTTTGCTTTCAAAACAAATAACCAAATCCTCAAATAATCAACTCTGCACCCATCAAAAAGTGTACCTCGAAATACCGGGGTACACTTTTTGTGTTCCAACTGCCCAACCAATGTCCGTTCAATTCCACAAATTGAAAGTGCGCGATTTGCGCCGCGAAACCGCCGATACGGTATCCATTTCGTTTGAATTGCCTGAAAAGGAGCGCGAGGCGTTTCGTTTCAAACAGGGGCAACACCTCACGTTGAAGGTCGAAATCAACGGCGAGGAAGTGCGGCGCTCGTACTCGATTTGTACCGGGGCGCATGAAAATGATTTGCGTGTGGCGGTAAAAAAAGTGGACGGAGGGGTGTTCAGCACCTGGGCCAACGAACACCTGAAAGTCGGCGACTGGATGGAGGTAATGGCCCCACAAGGGCATTTTTTTACCGAACTACACCCCGACAACGAAAAAACATACGTCGCGTTCGCGGCTGGCAGCGGCATCACGCCCGTGATGAGCATCCTGCGCAGCACGCTTGCCCAAGAGCCGCGCAGCCGCTTCATTCTTTTTTACGGCAACCGTTCTTTCGACAGCATCATCTTCCGCGAACAACTGGAAGAGCTCAAAAACCTCCACCCCGACCGGCTATCCATCCACCATGTGCTGAGCCGCGAATCGCTCGGCAGCGAACTTTTTAAAGGCCGTATTGACGCAGCCAAATGCATGCGGTTTGGAAAGGTGTTCTTCGCCCCTCAGGAAGTGGATGCGTATTTCCTCTGCGGTCCGGAAGAGATGGTTTTTGCCGTGAAAGATGCCCTCGCCGAACTTGGCGCGAACCCCAAAAGTGTTCATTTTGAACTCTTTACCACCGCTGGCATCAAAAACAAACCTGCTACCAGCAGCACGACAAAAGAAGCGTTCGAAGCCTCCGTCACGGTCATCCAGGATGGCGCACAGTTTGATTTCAATCTGCCCTCAGACGGCTCTACCCTGCTCGACGCAGCCATGCGCGCAGGGGCCGACCTACCCTTCTCCTGCAAAGGCGGCGTGTGCAGCACCTGCAAAGCCCGGGTGATGGAAGGCAAGGTTGAAATGAACGTCAATTATGGCCTCGAGCCCGATGAGGTAGAAGCTGGTTATGTGCTCACTTGCCAGGCCCACCCTACTACCAAGCGGGTGGTGGTTAGTTTTGATGCTTGAGGTAGGGGCTCTAGTGAGGCGGTGACTGGCAGCCACCGCCTCACTATATCACATGTGGTAGTCTGCGCTGCGACAGGACAAGCTGAGGAAACCAAAAACGGGCAACCCCACATCCGCAGGGTCGCCCGTTCATATTTTAACGAACCAACGTTCGTGCTACTTCAAAATAGCCTTCACCTCGTTGATCACGTAAGATTCTACCACGTCGCCGACTTTGAAGTCGTTGAAGTTTTTGATCGTAAGACCGCACTCCAGACCGTTTTTGACCTCTTTGGCGTCTTCTTTGAAACGTTTGAGCGACCCCAGCTCGGCGTGTTGGTTCGGGTTGGTCGGGTACACTACGATACCATCGCGGATAATCCGGATATGGTGGTTTCGGCTGATTTTGCCGTCTTGGACAAAACAACCCGCCACGGTACCAATCTTCGATACTTTGTACACCTCGCGGATTTCGACCTGACCCATGATTTCCTCTTCCTTCGTTGGCTCCAACATACCTTCGATAGCGGATTTTACCTCTTCGATGGCTTCGTAAATGATGGAGTAGAGCTTGATTTCTACGCCCTCTTTCTCGGCCAGTTTGCGGGCCGTGATAGACGGACGCACCTGGAAACCAATGATGATGGCATCGGAAGCGGAAGCAAGCATAACGTCGGAGTCCACGATCTGACCAACGGCCTTGTGGATAACGGATACCTGTACTTTCTCGATCGACAATTTGATAAGCGAATCGGAAAGTGCCTCGATGGAACCATCCACGTCACCTTTAACAATGACTTTGAGTTCTTTAAAGTTGCCAAGGGCGAGACGGCGACCAATTTCTTCGAGCGAAATACGCTTGTTGGCACGGTTGGCCTGCTCGCGCATGATTTGGCCGCGTTTTGAAGCAATCTCTTTGGCTTCGCTTTCGCTGGCTGCTACCTTGATTTTTTCACCTGCCTGTGGCGCACCTGGAAGACCAAGTACGATGACGGGCTGGGCAGGACCTGCGCTCTTGATTTTTTTGCCACGTTCGTTGAACAAGGCTTTCACCTTGCCAGAGAATTCGCCCGCAATGATGGGGTCGCCGTGGTGGATGGTGCCGTTGATAATCAAGATTTTGGACACATAACCCTGTCCTTTTTCCAAAGACGCCTCCAAAACGGTACCGATGGCACGACGGTCGGGGTTGGCTTTGAGTTCGAGCAATTCAGCTTCGAGCAACACTTTTTCGAGGAGCTTGTCCACGTTCAAGCCTTGTTTAGCCGAAATATCCTGGCTCTGGTATTTACCGCCCCATTCCTCCACGAGGAAATTCATCTGCGCGAGCTCATTTTTGATGCGCTCTGGGTCGGCCCCTGCTTTATCGATTTTGTTGATGGCAAATACCATCGGAACACCCGCCGCTTGTGCGTGGCTGATGGCCTCCTTGGTTTGCGGCATGATGCTGTCGTCGGCAGCAATCACGATGATGGCAATGTCCGTCACCTTGGCACCCCGTGCACGCATGGCCGTAAAGGCTTCGTGACCCGGTGTATCCAGGAAGGTGATTTTTTGATCTTCATGGCCTGGCACGATGACTTCATACGCACCTACGTGCTGGGTGATACCACCCGCTTCACCTTCGGCCACATTGGCAGAACGGATAAAGTCGAGCAAAGAGGTCTTACCGTGGTCAACGTGACCCATGACGGTTACAATCGGTTGCCGAGGCTTGAGATCGCTTGGGGAATCCACCTCATCTTCCTCCACTTCCACCTGTTCTTCTGCAGAAATGAACTTGACTTCATGGCCAAATTCATTGGCTACGAGTTCGATGATTTCAGCGTCGAGGCGCTGGTTGATGGAAACAAATATACCCAGTGCCATACAAGCCTTGATGACATCGGAAGGTTTGATGTTCATCAGGGATGCGAGGTCCGAAACAGAGATAAACTCCGTAACCTGCAAGATTTTATCGCCTTCGCTGCGGGCCATTTCGGCCATTTCAGCGCGTTCGCGGCGTACATCGCGTTTGTCGCGGCGTACTTTTTGACGTTTACGGCTCGCCCCGGCGCCCATACGGGCCATGGTTTGGCGGATTTGGTTCTCAATATCTTTTTGAGAAACTTCCTTGACCCCATCGGTACGGCCGCGACCTTTTTTGTCGCCCTGATTGGCGGCCATGTTGGTTTGCAGGTTCTGCGCCGTGACGGGTTGCTGAGGCACGGTTTTGCGCTTGCGCCGCAGACGATCGGCATTGCTGCCACCACCGCCTTGTTGCTGGCCGCCGGTACCGCCCTGGCCTTGTTGCTGGCCGCCTGGGCGATTGCCTTGTTGTTGGCCGCTACCACCTTGGTTGCCACCTGGGCGATTGCCCTGTTGCTGGCCACCACCTGTGTTGCCACCGGAACGATTGCCTTGTTGGCCACCGCCACGGTTATCACCGCTGCGATTCCCACCGCCTCGGTTATCACCACCGCCTCGGTTGCCCCCGCGATTGTCACCGCGGTTGCCGCTGCTGCTGGCTGGTTTTTCTTTTTCAAGGTTGATACGGCCCAAAATTTTCAGGCCTCGAAGGTTTGGCGTGCTGGAGCGCACCAAATCGCCTTCGTTCGCATCCCCGATTTGTTTGCCTTCGCCTTCCGCTGGGGGAGGTGTAGGAGGGGCCGCTGGAGGTGGTGTGACCTCTTTGGGTGCTGGTGCCTCCTTTGGTTTTTCTGCAACTACAGGCTCCTCGCGCTTTGGCAACACCTGTTTTGGCTCAGGTTTTGGCTCGGGCTTGGGTTGTTCCACCTGCTTCAGTTCGGGTTGTTGGGGCTCTTCCTTTGGAAGCACCTTTTCAACAGGCGGAGCTGGAGGGGTTTTAGGGGCATCGAGATCGATTTTGCCCAAAATCCGGAGTGGCGCCGGACGCTCGCGCCGGATAAACTCCTGCTCTTCCTTTTTGGGCTCCACTACGGGTGGCTCATGCTTGGGGGCCACCGGTTCTCGGGGTGGAAGGAATGAGGGGCGCGGCGCACTGGATGGCGTAGCAGCTGGGGTGCTCGGTGTAGACCCTTCGGAGGTTCCGACGGAATCTTTTTTGAGCATTGGACGGGCCAATTGGTCGGCCTGTTGTTTGATATCAAGGTCTTTTTGGAACTCTTTTTTGAGCACCACGAGCATCTCATCGGTGATGTCCGTCGTTGGCTTTTGGTCCAAATTGGGAAAGCCCTTGGCATGCAGCGTCTCCACGATGGTGTGGAGGCCAACGTTGAATTCTTTTGCTACCTTAATTAATTTAATCGCCATGCGGTGATTTTTCCTACAAAGAGGGGGCAGTGATGCGTGATGAGTTATAAGTTATGGGTGACAAGGCTTACAAATCAAACCATCGCTGCGGTTGGAAAAGTTGATTCTGAATGTCTGTGCGCCGCGGGCTTTC
Source organism: Saprospiraceae bacterium (assembly GCA_022842255.1). Taxonomy (GTDB): domain Bacteria; phylum Bacteroidota; class Bacteroidia; order Chitinophagales; family Saprospiraceae; genus M3007. Next base: position 6,887 of record JALHPW010000221.1, read on the forward strand.
GCTGATATCTCCGCGATAAGTGAATGTACTAGAAGGCCAAAAGTATTTAGTTTAAAAATGCGGGGGCAAAAGTACGTTAAAAAGCAATGCCGAACACGGAAAAGTTATCTATGACTTTCTTTATGGAAAACATTCTGCTTTCAAATGAATTCCGGGCCCGATTTTCTAACTAAAAAAGCCCTGCCGGGCGATACGCGGCAGGGCAATTTTGTTTGGGTAATTTACAATCTGCTCTAAATCAGGTCAATACTTATTTTTTCAGGACCACCAATTTACCAGCTGCCAATGGCTGATCGTTGGAAATAATTTTGAAAAAATAACATCCCGCCTGTAGTTGGCTGCTCTGGAATTCAAATTGATTCTGGTCAAAATCCTGAACGCTGACCATACGACCGCTCATATCGAACACTTGTAGCGTACCACGAACCGGGCTGGAGCTTTTCAGCAAAAAGGTGGAATATTCTGTACTTGGGTTAGGGAACACCTCCAAACCGATGCCTGGGCTAAACACCACATTGGACACATCGAGGTATTTTTCACCATAGGTATGCAAGGTGGTGTTGGTGATCACGGGGTCATTAAAGTCGAAATAGATGGCAGCCTGGTTTTGAACCACCGTTCCATTCAACAAATCCGGTTTGGGTGCGATGTTGAATTTGACAAAACCATGCGAGGCCGCTTCGTTGATGTTGCTGTCTGGCAGCAGGATGTTGGCAAAGGTGAACTGCGCTACATTCTCTCCAAGTAAATCAAACGTATACGCGTGGCTGCCGCCAAGTGGCCGAATGCTGGCGATGTCGAAATCGGCAGAAAGGGTATCGCGCACCACAACCGTGAAGGCCGTATCGGTACCGGTATTTTGGAATCTAATCAGGTAATCGATGGGCTGGTTGAGCGGGATGTAGTGTTCGGCCATCACACCTCTTGGGAAGCCT
>JALHPW010000222.1 GCA_022842255.1 Saprospiraceae bacterium
CAACCTCGCCAATCAACCAAATGGAACGCCCCACTACCCCGTCGTCAGCAGAAACCATGACGAGCAAAACCAAATGAAGCCGTCCCGCCGAAATCCCGAGTTGTCGGGATTTCGACCGCGGGGGAGACAACAATTAACCCAATGGAAACTTCCGGAAAATCCATAAAAGAGTACGGACGCGGACGCCGAAAAGCGAATAGAGTAGGCAACACACGCTTTATTATTCATTATGAAAACACGTTTTTTAGCACTGCTCACCGCATTCTTGTTTGTAAGCCATCTATCGGCCCAATCTGAGGATGCCATTCCCGGACAATACATCGTCCTGATTAAGGAAAGCGCGGCGCAGCCGGTTGCCTTACAAGAAATCAACGGCAACGACCGGGAAGCAACCGTCAGCCTCAATGCCGCCAAACGCAACCAAAACCTCCAACTTTTGGCAAACCTGCGCAGCAATTCCGGTCTTTCCGAAACCCAGGTATTGGCAGAATTTGCGGATGCTCTGGTTGGTTTCACGGCTACACTTTCGCCTGAGCAGGTGAGTGCTTTGAGTAGAAACCCAATTGTAGAGGGCGTTTTCCAGGATTATTATGTCAGTGTACAGCCTGGGGTAGAAGAAGGCCTTCCCGAAGAATTTACCCCAGAAGGCCAAACCACACCCTGCGCCATCACCAATGCGGGGGGCTTTGCCGACGGTTCGACCAAAAACACCTGGATTTGGATCCTGGATACGGGTATTGACCTCGACCACCCCGATTTAAATGTCCATGCAGTTGTACCATATGCAAAATCATTCGTCCCTGGACAATCGGCAGATGACGGGAATGGGCACGGCACCCACGTTGCGGGCATTGCTGCGGCCAAAAACAACGGCATTGGCATCGTAGGGGTCTCTGCAGGCGCCAAGGTGGTACCGGTAAAGGTGATGCCAAACGCAGGTGCCGGCGGGTCCATGACCTACATCATCCAAGGCTTGAACCACGTGGCTACGTACGACAAGCAAAACGATGTGGTGAACATGAGCATTGGGGCCTATCCAATCACGAACTGTGAAAACGCCAGTCTCCCGTTGCGCAATGCCGTCAAAAATCTGGGCACATCCGGCACCTGGGTCTGTATCGCTTCTGGCAACAACGCTGCCAAGGCTGCCCTTTGCACACCCGGTTGTATCAACGGCACCAAGGTATTCACCGTGGGCGCCATGACTTGCAGCCGAACCTGTTACTCTGGCCCAAACTGGGGAGGCGAAACGGTGGATTGGGTCGCTACTGGTCACAGCGTCTATTCCACCTTCAAAAACGGTGGGTACTCTACCCAAACAGGTACCTCACAGGCTACCCCAGTTGTGGCCGGCATCATCCACGCCCGCGTAGGTGCACCTGTAAACGGCGGCACGATTACCTGCGGGAATGCATCGGTCCCGCCCGCCGCCTACAAAAAAGCCAAGCGGGTATAAGTTCCCTAAACAAAGGAGTACCGGAAAATCCTCATAAAAGAGTACGGACGCGGCTGCCGAAAAGCGATTAGAGTAGGCAAAAACACGCTTTTTTTACCAATATGAAAAATAACAAACTCAAATGGCTAGTGCTTGCATTGATATGTAGCTTAAGTCTCAATAATATTCATGCTCAAGTTGACAGTGAAGAGCCCGAGCCAGGTTCTTCAATTACCCCAGACCCAAACTTGTTGAATGAGTTTGTAGTACCCGTGGCAACTCCCAAAGTAAAGTCCAGTTCTGTCATCTTTTATTCTGACGGGATTTCAGCTGCGGTTGAGTTTGAGACAGGAGGAGTAGTACCGCAATATGCACTTTTAGCAGATAAAAACAACCCCGCTGACATCAGAACGCTAAATCTATCAGCTGGGAAAGCAGAACTTTTTGGCCTCGCACCAGGAAAAACATACGATATCAAAGCCTCAGCAAGCAACGGACAACAATACATAGTCGGCGCTGTCAACACCACGCCCTTTAAAGCCGGAGACCCTGTTATAGTTTCGGAAAGCCTGTATCGAGCGCTTTCACAATACGTGGCGAATGGGAACCAAACAACTACACTTACAAATTACCTAAAGCAATTGAGCCAATTGTCACAACATGAAAAGATAGCTTTTCTCCAACAGTACATTATGAACGGGGCCACATTGCCAGGCTCCATCAAAGGTCAGTATCCGGATAACCAGGTAAAGGCTGCCCTCAATACACGAAGGGCTGAAGGAGAATGTATCTGCAATTTTGTGATGAACCAGGTAACTGTTGCCGTACCGGATGAAACTGGCAATTTTGACTTTAAAATTGGCCCTAAGGTTTCAATAATCAACCCTACTTTTTACAACAATTCGAGTTTTTGGCTCAGGGCACTAATATCACAAGGGGCAGCCAAGCACCAGCTCCTAGCCAGTGCAGGCACAACAGCCGGTAATAAACGACGTACTGAAACATGGGTTTCCGGAGGAGAGAGTGTTTCTGATAATTTTGTACGAATTGGGTATCATTTGATGTGTGTTGGTCATACAGAATTGCCGAAAGAATGCGATTGTGAAAAAACGATTAAGTATGACTTTGGATATTCCACCAACATCGAAGCGCGCACCAATGTATCAGGGCCCTGCATACTCAACAAAGAGGCCTCTGCAATGGCTCAAGATTGGGCTGTAGCCGTTGTAACCCGAGAAAAGGTCAATAGTGTCCACGATGTTCAAGTGCTTCAATCAGGAGTTGGTATTGCAAGCTCTAAATGTTCTGGAGGCGTTCCTGTAAGCGTACTTATCGATGCAGCGAAAATCGGCGTATGCGTCTTCCAACTTGTTAAATCGGTAAAAACGGTTCAATTGAATGATGTAGTCAATCAAACCAATGAAATAATTGATAAAGTTGGAGCAGTACTTACCACGATAACTGAACCAAAAGACTGCAATAGCGCAATCATCGAAAAGCCTTTGGTTCAAGGCGTCGCGAACATCACATTTAGGCCAAATGACCCTCTTTCCTTTATGCTTGTAAGTGGCTCATCCTTAGAAGTTATGGGGCTTCGTTGTTGGGATAGTTCTGCAAGTATTAGTAGTAGCTTTCACTTGGCAGGGGTTGTTGATGGGGGAGCTCCATCTTCCAATACATCTCATTGTTGCACAAACTACTTCTCGAACTGGGCTTATGCCAGTCAGAATGGCGATGAGAACAATCGGAAAAACTTTATCAATTACCATTTGTCATTGAACAGCCCGGGGGGCTGGCACACTGTAAATGGACTGCCAAATTCTGGAAGTATCAATATTCCAACAGCGGTTGGTTATGCTATAGGCGTGAATTTGCCAAACGGCCAACGATGTGCCAAGGAAATCCCTATTTTCAACAACCCACATTAATATTTTATTGCTAAAACCGGAGAACCTGAAAGGCCAATGCCGCTCAGGTTCTCCCTTCCCCAATGTTGCTTATTGAAAACCACGAATTGATTTTTTCATTTTTTAAAATTTCAATATGAAACACCTAGTAATTTTCTTTTGCTTCTTTGCCGTACAAGCCTTTGGCCAAACCTCCATGAATATCGGCATTAAAGCCGGTTTGCTTACGGGCAGGGAACTCATCAGTTCCAAACTGGTCGAGACGTATGACCTTGGAAGTTATGATGATGAAGCCAATTTCAACGTATCGGTTCCGTTTAGCTTTCCCATCAAGCATAACTTCCGGGTAACTGCCGAAATTGGCGTACTCTCCTTTCGCTCCTTTTTGGATTATGGTTTCCGTTATCCAACAAATGTCACGGAGTATATCAAGGGACGGTATCGCATCAATCAAGCATTTGTGGCTGTAGGGCCAGAATATCGGCTCTTCAACTGGGCATACGTTAATGTTGGAGCAGGGGTTTATCACGATTTCAATAGCTATTTCACCAGTGGCACCCGCAATTCAACAGATAATATCACAGGCTTGGAATACAAGCGGAACAACCCTTTCGGTTATTATGCAGGGCTGGGTATCTGCCCAAACATCACCAAAGAACTGGCCGTACTAGGAGAGGTCCGATTTACAAGCAGTCCCGCAAGTATTAAGTCAAATGATAATATCGGTATCGGATACTATGCCTTTAATTTCAACATTGGCCTGATGTACAAACTCCGTTCATAAGTCAACCGAGTTCTCAAACCACTAAAACTTCCCAACAATGAAAACTAAAACCACCCGTCGGAGCACAGGGCTTATGGTAGCCCTGTCGCTCCTTTGGTTCTCCACCGCATTGGCCAACAACCCAAGCCCACAGGATTCTACGGCGATTTGGCTGCAACCGTTGATCGAAACCGCCTATTCCGAGCTCGATTTGTTGGAATACGAACACCTCCATCGCATCGAACCGCTCCGGGTGCGGCTCCAGGATGTGAACAGCACCTTGGCCGACCCTAGAAATCGCACCCCGGAATGTGGGTTTCAATTGCTTTGGGAAAAGACCCAACTACAGGAAGCCATCCAAGGCATGGAACAAGAGCACGAAATCAAATTGCTCAAACTCCGCTACCGCAAAAGCATCGAAATTATCAAGATGCTCTATGAAAAAGTGCTCAGCATGGACCACCACCTGAGCAGCTTAAAAGCACAACAAGGACTGTCCAACCTTTCTAACCCACACAACTACCCAGAGTTCAAGGAAGCCCGAACCATCGTGGAAGACCGCATGAAAAAGAAGTTCAACTTCCAAATGCCTACGCTCTTCCAAACCAACCCATTCCTCTCCGCCGCATTCTCCATCGTGGGTTTTGCCGTAGGAGGCGGCGAAGAAAAGGAGAAAAAGGAAAGCATCGAAAAGGTGGCTTGCATCCTGGATTTTACGGTTCGGATGCACAACGACCTCAATGTGATCTACTACGAAACGGGTTACCTACGGGATGCCAATCTGACGCTTAAAAAAGAATGTGAGGCCCTGTTTTCAGACTGCGCCCGGCAAGTGGGCTACACCATCCCACTCATCAGTTGTCGCGACGGGGATGATTGGGAACGCCTCTACACCATGCTCGACGCCTACGTGGCCAAAGCCCTCGGCGAAACCAACAATACCGCATCCACGCCCGGCAGCTACCCGCCGCCCAACAACGGGATGCCCCCTACGCCAGACCCTCGTTTGCTCGCCCGGGCCACTACCAACCTGCAATTTTCGATTGACCGGGTAGGGTCGTTTATTGACAAATACAGCAATTTCGTCAGTCAAGGCGGGGAATACTACAAGAAGTTCTCCAAAATAGCGAGCAATTACGAAAACGAAAAAACCTGCTCTACCTCCCTACCTGAGCAGTTCAAACAACTCAAAAACGACATTGAAGAAACACTCGACAAATTCAACAGCGCCTACAAAATGCCCGAAGTGCAAGGCTCCAAACTCAAGGATATGCTTTATGGCACTTCTAATGAGTGAAGAGATGAAGTGATGAAGCGATGAAGTGATACATACAATCATTCCATCGCTTCATCATTCCATCGCTTCATCACTTCATCATTCCATCGCTTTATCACTTCATCATTCCATTCCAAATGAAACACTTTTTAGCAATCTTTTGCCTGCTTTATGGTCTTTCCGGACAGGCACAAGTCGCCAGCGACTGCGCATTCTTCGACCCCACCAAAGACCCCGTGGCGTTTCGGAAGGATACCACCCTGCAATTGATTGTAAGTGAATATGTACTTGCAAAATCCGTCAAAACCCGCTTGGGGCCAAGTTGTCAGGTGTCCAAAACCTATAAAATCCGTGGAAACCTGGGAGAGCCTATCCTCGTTTTTGAGGGTGTTTTAGGGCTAAGCCCCCCGCAATCTTTTACCCTGGGCATCCCGTTGATTCCAGATGCCCAACAACGGTATTTCTATGCCTCCAGCCAGGCATTGGTGTGTTCCAGCCCCGGTTGCAACAACTGTAGCATCCTCAATGGCAACTGTGTGGGATGCTGTTCCAGCGCTACCGAAGGCAACGTGGCCCTGCCAATACCACTGCAAAAAATCCAAACCAATATTGAAGAATGACCGCTATGAAAACACAACTTCTACTCTGCTTTTGCCTGCTAGCCCAATGCTGTCTGGCACAATCCACCGATGGTCTGGACGATGGCTATTTCGACCCGGAGCGCGACCCCATCGCAAGCATGGTCAACGGTCGCTTACGACTGGTTGTGAGCGAAGAGGTGCTGGTCCGCTCCGTTGTGGTCAAGTTGCCAAGGGTTGGCCTCGTGGAGCGTGTAGATCGTCAGGAAATAGAAGGCTTCTGGTGGCTCACCCTCGAAAGTCGGCACGCAGAAGACCTGGAACAAAGCGTTTTTGTAGCCGTCCGGCTCAAACCCGACCCAGAAGGCCGCTATTTCGCCGATTCGTATTGGACGGCCTGTACAGGAGAAGGTTGTGGCGGCTGCGATTTCAAACTTCAAATGGACGGTTGTTTTTGCCGCTTTGACAAACCCGGCGAACCCGGAACGCCCGGCGCCTGCTACCAAACCAGCAGCGACGAACCGCTTTTGGTCAAAGTGCCACTCAAATCAGCTCGGAAATAATATCCCTTATATAGTCAACGCAAAGTGGTTTTAAAAATTGGAGTTTTGTAATCAACTAAAAATCAGGAGTTTCAATCACTCAAATCATCAAAATCACTTTAATCACAGTATAAATTCCACCATACCCACCATGAATAAAACCACCCTACCCATAAAACTACACGCTGCAGTCGAACTGGGCAGTCCAGCCTCAGATTGCGCGCATTTTGGCATTTGCTCCATGGAGGTGATTTCTCCAGAGCAATGGGATGCATTTCTCCCCAAACATATCCGCCAGGTAAAAGCGATGGTTTCGCTTGGCCCGAATCATGGACTCAGATTCGAGTTCCCACTACACAGTATGCGACCAGATACCCGGACCCAGTTTTTTCCGCCGGAAGGGTTTCGGGTGGATTCGGCCAAGGTGGTTCCTGATACTATTGTCGCACAGCTTGGGCTTCATTCGGGCATGAGCACCGTTCCTGGGGTGTATGCATTGACGTCTCTGGCCGGTGGGCTGGTGATGGAAATTTCGTTGGTTCGTATGGAAGCTTTGGCTGCTGCTGCTTGAGTTGGGGGCAGTAATTACAATTATTAATTTAAGATTGCAGATTACATGATTTATGATTGAAGATGGGGTGCATTGGCTTAAAATCTAGAAAAACCAATCGAATATGTCACCAAAAGCTTTAGAGGAGCGGCTAATTGAGTTTGCTTCTCGAATCATAGATATGGTAGAAGCCCATCCTAAAACAGCTGCACCCAAACATCTTGGTGGCCAAATTTTACGATCGGGCACATCACCTGCGCTTAACTATGGGGAGGCCCAGGCTGCTGAGTCAAAAGATGACTTTCTCCATAAAATGAAGATATGCCTCAAAGAACTTCGAGAAACGTTGGTTTGTCTTCGGTTAATTGCCAAAAGAAACTGGTTTGCCGTGTCAAAACTCGAACCCATTATTTCCGAAAACAATCAACTTGTTTCCATTTTCGTGGCTAGTGCTAAAACCGCGAGCAGGAAACCCAGGCTTACCCCGTCCATCAAAAATCATCAATCATGTAATCTGCAATCTTAAATCCAATATTTGTTGAGACCCTATCGAATTAACAAAAGCCACTCAAACTCAGCAACAAAAAAAACGGGGAACCAGCCATTGGCCGGTTCCCCATAATATTTTCCAGTGGCCGAAGCCA
>JALHPW010000223.1:0-1811 GCA_022842255.1 Saprospiraceae bacterium
AACGTGATGCCGGAAAAACTGGAGGAGTACAACAACAGCAGTTTGGCGAGGCTGATGACCGAAAAACGCCGCATTGAAACCCTGATCAACAACATGCACGACCCTGTGATTGGATTGGATGAAGAAAACAAAGTGCTGTTTGCCAACGAGGAAGCGCTCAAAATCAGTGGTTTGAAGCCCACAGAGATTATTGGCAAATCTGCTTTGGAGATTTCCGTTACCAACGACTTGATTCGCTCCCTGATGCAGGAGGTAGTGGCTGGTAAAACAGCAAACAATATTGCCTCCCAAGCTTCTATGAAGATTTTTGCAGACGGGAAGGAAAGTTATTTCGAAAAGGAGGTGCTCAATATTGCCATCACGCCAACCGGGGAAAAAACACCCCGAAATATTGGTCACGTGATTTTGCTACGCAACGTAACAGCTTACAAGGAGCTGGATTCAGCCAAAACCAATTTCATTGCCACCATTTCACACGAATTTAAAACACCCATTTCTTCCATTAAAATGAGTTTGCAACTCCTTGAAAACGGACAAGTGGGTGGCATGAACGAGGAACAGCAGCAGCTCCTGCATAGCATCCGGGAAGATTCCGACCGACTGCTCAATATCACGGGCGAATTATTGAACATGGCCCAGGTCGAAACCGGGAACATCCAATTGGCGGTCCTTCCCACCGATGCGCAAGCCATCCTGGAGCGGGCCATCGAAGCCAATCGCAACCTGGCCGACCAGAAAAAAATCCGCTTCGACCTTCAAATCCCAGCAAAATTGCCCCTTGTGTTGGCAGATAGTGATAAAACAACCTGGGTGCTCATCAACCTCATTTCCAACGCAATCCGATATTCCTACGAAAATGCAGTGGTTTGCCTGGGCATTCAAACCACCGGGGATACTTTTGAATTTACGGTGAAAGACACCGGTCAGGGCATTCCACCGCAGTATGTGCACAAGGTTTTTGATCGCTATTTCAGGGTGCCGGGCTCTACGGCGGAAGGTACTGGCCTGGGTTTAGCCATCAGTAAGGAATTTATTGAGGCACAAGGGGGGCGGCTGGCGGTCGAAAGCGAATTTGGGGCAGGTAGCACGTTCCGGGTTACTTTGAATACTGCATCGGTTTGAAAGGCGGGGTTTTCAATGCAGAAGGCCAAAAGGCGACAACCAATGGTTATAGCAGTAAGCGAAAAGAATGCAGCACGTATCTTTGGCGTTGGATTTGTTTAGTTGTGGATTTGGGTATTCGAGTACCCAGGCTTGGCCACTCGAATAATCAAATCGCCAACTAACCAAATCCACAAGTACCCAAATCCCCATTTGACCCAACTCATTCAAACCGATTTCCATGCGTATTTTTTATGCTGCCTTCTTGGTATCTTATCTATTAGTACCTTCAAAATCAATAGCTTGTGGATATGACTGGGTAGGCGAATGCTCGTCAGCCGTGCATCTGAAAATCAATGGTACCTTAGACAGTTTTACCATTGCCGATTGCCCTTCTGGGATTCATTTCGATGGTATCCATCTCGGTACTTTGCAAACCCTTTCCCTCGCCAATGCAAAAGCCATCACTTGGGAAAGTTGCCAAAATAATGTCAGTGCGGTCAAGTTGCAGTATCGGATATACGAGCAGGGTGGGGGAGCGGGCGGTTTTCAACCACTGTCGCTTGACCAGGATTATTTCACATTGCTTGGCCCCTACACCACCCGATATCGCAGCAAAACAAGCAATATCAACCTCGTTTCGGGTTTGACGGTGGGTAAAACCTATGTCCTTGAAGTATACCTTTTGGCAGAAATTGATACGATTGGCG
>JALHPW010000223.1:1821-7047 GCA_022842255.1 Saprospiraceae bacterium
GAAACCACCTATTTGAAAAACAACAATGGCCAGAACTACAAGCTCACCTTTATCTATGGTGGCCCTAATGCATCGCCCTTTGTGGTAACCCCAACAGTAGTAAAAGAACCCAACTGTTTTGGGGAAAGCAATGGGTCGGTAGGGGTAAGCGTTTGGGGCGACCAAACAGGCCTTTTTTACAATTGGTCGAATGTCAACCTGAATTTTTTCCAGCAAAACGGCCTTCCTGCAGGGACTTATACCGTGACCGTGACTGGCGCAAATTATACGGAATCAGAGACCGTCACGCTTGGACAGCCTCCTGTTTTAACGGCACAATTCAGCAATGTCCAGCCCGTATCCTGTGGCGCAGGGCAAGGTGCCGCAACCGTGCTGGCCAGTGGCGGAACCGCCCCCTATCAATATTTGTGGCAAAATGGCCAGACCGCTGCTACCGCGAATTTTCCAAACAGTGGCCAATATTCGGTATCAATCATCGATGCCCACCAATGCAACCTCGCGCAAACCGTCAATATTCCCGGAGCAGGCCTTATCCAACAAAGTGAATCGATTGAATTCTGCGCTGGAAGCGGGGTGCAGATAGGTAACTTATGGATTGATTCGCCCGGCGAGTACGAATTTTCCATCCCTGGCAATGGCGGTTGTGACACCCTGTTGACTTTGACAGCCATTGCAATAGACCCTGCTTCCCTCTTGTTGGGCCTTCCTTCCAACATCACCCTCTCCTGCAGCCAACCTTCCATTAACCTTTGTGCGGAAGCATCCTCCGATGCACTTTTTCAATGGTCGAAGGATGGGATTCCAGCTACCCAAACGCCCTGTTTGCTGGCCACCGCCGGTGGGGTTTATACCTTAACCGCAACCCAAGGAGGCTGTACGGCCACTAAAAGCATTGTTTCGGAAGAACACATAGTGCCAGTCCCCGCACAGTTCTTCGGACAAGACACCCTAACCTGCAATGGGTTTGGGACCACGCCCACTTGTTTCACGGTTTTGACCAATGCCATAAACCCGAGTTTTTTGTGGACCTACAACGGCCAGTTTTTGTCGAACAACGACACTTGCTGTTTTGTCATCTCCGATGGTGGTTTTACTTATGTCCTGCCTGAATTGAAGGTAACCGACGCCTTTGGTTGTGTCACACAGGCTTTAGGCAACTTGAGCATTAAACTTGCCACAGATGTACCGACCGTACTACTTGAAGCCACGGATGCCACCGGTCCAAACATCCCAGACGGCTCTGCTTCAGTGCTAACAGCTGGCACGGGAGAATTTGAAATCCTTTGGAGCAACGGCGGCAGTGGTCCCGCGATTCAAAACCTGCTTCCGGGGATTTATTGCGTTACCGTTACAAGCACGAATGGGTGTAGTGCCTCGGAATGTATCTCGGTGGGTTTTCCTATCTCCACTTTTGAGGTCGCAAGTGGCCTACTTCGATTGTCGCCCAATCCGGCAATGCCTGGTCAGCCGTTGGAAATTCATTTGCCGGAACAGGCAGAAAAAGGAAGCTTTTCCATTGAACTATTTGATTTTCAGGGTAAATCCATGAAAAAAGAGCAACAATATTGCACGACGGAATCCTTGCGATTCTACCTGCCCACAGCCCTTTCCAGTGGGCATTATTTCCTGCGGATATTGTCAAGGAATCGTCAATTGACTGGAAAAATTTGTATTAAATAGTGACAATTAATCTGCCTTCACGTCGTTAGTGCGGCTTTTGGCAGGAATAACACTTTGTTTGTTACCTCAAGACGGAGCGTTTTTTTACCTTTGCCGCGAACAATTACATCCATTCCATCACCTTTCACAAACATTTCCAAAACATGAGCAAAAAACTCGTTTCCCTTTCAGCCCTTTTCTTTGCAGCTTTCGTGATGTTCACCGCTACTTCTTGCGGCGATGATTGCAAATTCGAACAAAAAGATTTCGTAGGTTCTTACCTCGCTACTGAAGACTGCTCTGCTAGCAATGCATCTTCTTACAATGTGACCATCACTGCCGGTGCTTCTGAAACCGACGTGAAAATCACCAACGTATGGGGTCTGTTCGGCAACGCCGTAAACGCTACCATCGATTGCGAAACCATCACGATTTCCCGTCAAGAGCCAGACAACGACAAATTCTTCGTTGAAGGTTCCGGTATCATCGAAAAGAATGATGGCAACATCACCATCAACTTGACTTACACCGTTACGGACGAAACAGATGCTTCCAACATCTTGACCGACAACTGCACGTCTACCGTGTACGCTAAACTGTAATCATTGACACTGATTATTGCAGGAAGGCTGCCTCACTTTTTGTGTGGCAGCCTTTTTTATTTAACTTAAACAATCCCCCATCAATTGTGAAACCATTACGATTGCCCACCAGGAGCTGAGTAGGATTGATTTTCAAGATAATAGCCGCATCGCGGCGTAGCGTCTGTAGGATATGGCAAGGGGAAAAACACAAAGGTGCAGCGCACCGGAGCAATGGTTGCGGTGCGCTGCACTTCCATCGCTAAAGCACTTGATTTCTACAGACGTTGTGCAGCGGCGATTTTAAAGCTATCCAAAGCTGACAATAGCTTCTGTTACGCTTACCCAAAAAAAATGGCCACGCTGGAACAATCCAACGTGGCCATTATTACTTAGAGCGTGTCGCGATTAGTTACCGCCGCCGCCCATTTTGGCTTTCTTTTTGTCGGTCGTAGGAGCTTGGCCTTCGATTTTGGCCTTTTTCTCTTCTACTTTGGTACCGCCTTCCATCTTGCTCGACTTTGGATCGACCTTGGTTGGAGGAGGGGTTACAGGCAGTGGGTCTACTTTAGGACCTTTCGAGCCGCCTTTTTTCGCACCACCTTTGCCGCCAGCAGGTGCTGGAGCTGCGGCCATTTCAGCCTGCCAAGCTTGGAAACGGGTGTCAACCTCGGTCTGAACGCGCGCGTCGCACTCAGCAGTTTTTTCAGTGCGGAGCATGTCGAGTTTAGCGGTCACTGCGGCAGCGATTTCCTCTTTTTGTTGAGCGAGGGTTTTGCCATCAAATGCAGTGAGGGTGAAAAAGCCAGCAACAGCTACTGCGCCAGCCAAAAGCAATTTTTTATTCATCGTCGGTGAAAATTTTCGGTGAATGATTTGAGAGTGAATGGATTTGGGAATGTTTTCAAAAGGTTTACTTTTTGCCAGCTGGCATTTCAGCAGCTTTGGCAGCTTCGAACTCAGCTTTGAGACGGTCTACTTCAGCCGTTACGCGACCTTCAAACTCGGCATCGCATTTAGCAGACATCTCCTGCTCAACGGCAGCTTTGCCAGCGTCGAAGCCTTTGGTGATCTCAGCTTGAACTTGCTCTTCCGTGAGCAGCTTTTCGCCGCAAGAGGCCAGGGAGAACATCAGGGCCGCGCCAGCGAGGATTCCTAAAACAGATTTTTTCATGTTTGAAAAAAGTGATTTTGAATGGTTAAAAAATGATGTGCAAAGGTAGTTGTTGTAAGTGTTTCGGCACTTTGAAAAGGTGATAATTTGTAGAAAGCAAAAATTGCCGTTCAAACGAATCTTTCGCCCTAACATTGTTTCCGAAAAATCTGGCTTATGACGCACGCACCCACCTTTTGTACACACATTTTGGGTAAAAATATTTTCTTAAAGTTTTGGACCATCCTCGCCCTCGCCATTTCACCCCTCCTTTTGGCAGCCCAAACAGACGATGAACTGTTGGAAAACTTCTTTCGCGACAATGAGTCTGCCTCCGAATCGGATGCGCAGCAATTTTTGGAAAACCTGGAGCAACTTCGGGATAAACCGGTGAACCTCAACACAATAAGTCGGGAAGAATTGCTTGCACTGCACCTCTTGAACGAAATCCAGGTTGAAAACTTTATTGCCTACCGAAATCAGTTTGGCCCCTTGTTGAACGAATACGAACTACAAGCCATCCCAAATTGGGAGATGGCGGACATCCGAAGGGTCTTGCAATTTTCGCGCATCCGGACTGGATTGGACACCCGAAATACCTCTTTGCTCCAGGGGTTTTATCAGGGCGACAACGAGCTTTTTCTTCGTTGGGGTTATTTTTCTCCGCCCAATTATGACACCGAGCGGGAATTGGCCGCCCGTTTGGATGCGAATTCGGATGCCTCCGATTCAATGACTTATTTTAGAAACAGACCCCAAGGAAGCCAAAATGCGTTGGCCTTGCGTTACCGCCACAGCTTCGACAACCGGATTCGATTTGGGTTCACCATGGAAAAAGACCCTGGGGAAAGTTTTTTTTCCAATGATAGCCTGTTTAAGTTCAACGACCAGGACAGACCTTTTGATACCACCGTGCGTTGGCAGGCTTTCGATTTTTACAGTGCACATGTTTTTATCCAAAACTGGAACCAAACGGTCAAGGTGGTCGCCCTGGGCGATTATTCCGCCAGAATGGGCCAAGGGCTTTTGCTACAAACCGGTTTTGCACCCGGTAAATCTGCCGAAACCGTTTCCGTGGCCAGGGGAGGGCGTAAATTGAACGCCTACGGCGCATTTGGGGAAACCTACTTTTTCCGTGGCGCAGCTACTACGCTTGCTTTTGGCAAACACTTGGAAATCACTGCTTTATACTCCAATCGCCGTCGCGATGCCAATGTGATTGATGCCGACCAAATCGATTTTGATTCCCCTGAAATTGAGTTTTCCGCGCTTCAAACTTCCGGGTATCACCGCAATATCGCCGAAATGGAGGATGAAAAAAAGTTGCACGAACAGGTTGGCGGATTGACCGCCACTTGGACGGGCGCCAGAGGCCAAATCTCGGCAAACGGGCTGTATATTACCTACGACAAGCCCTGGAACCCTTCCATAGAACCTTATCGCCGGTATGTATTTCGGGGCAAAAGCCTGACGGGTACCAGCCTGGACTACAACTATCGCTGGCGGAACCTATTTCTCTTTGGCGAAACGGCCCGCAGCGACAATGGCGGTTTTGCCGCCGTAAATGGGCTTTTGTTTTCCGCCGACCGCCACGTGACGCTTACCGCCGTTCATCGCAGCTTGGGGAAAGATTATCAGTCGATTTATGGGAACCCGTTTGCAGAGGTGTCCGGTTCGAGCAACGAACAGGGTTTGTACTTGGGTGCAGATATTCGATGGGTAAGACGTTGGCAGATAAACCTTTATGCAGATGTATGGCGACATCCTTGGCTTCGATTTGGGGTGGATGCGCCCTCCAATGGACGCGAATATTTGGCCCGGGTGCTCTGGACG
>JALHPW010000223.1:7057-7694 GCA_022842255.1 Saprospiraceae bacterium
ATGCCCTCTGGCAATCAGAAACCAAACAACGAAACGACGACTTGGAAAAACCGTTTGGGTTGGTGGACGCTCAGCGCAATCGACTTCGGTTGCATTCGGTCTATAAGGTCAGCAAACCCATTGAATTGCGCAGCCGCGTGGAGTGGACAACCTATACCATTGGTAAAAACAAACCAACCCTTGGCTTTGTAGCCTATCAAGAGGCGGTAATAAAGCCTTTAAGCAGTCCAGTTTCTGCGTCTTTGCGCTACGCCGTCTTTGATACGGATGACTATGATTCTAGGGTATATGCTTTTGAAAATGACTTGTTCTCAGCCGTTTCGATTCCTGCATTTGCTGGCCGTGGTACACGTTGGTATTTAAACCTACACTGGCGCGTAAATCGATGGCTCAGACTGGATGCCAGAATAGAAGAAACGAAGACAAGCCAAACCGTAACAGATTCAGGCTCAATTGGCAAGGAAAGAGGCTGGAAACTCCAAGCCAGGATAAAATGGTAGGATTAATGTGGTCAATTTGAGTTAATGTGGTCAATGTTTTGAATGTGGCCAATGCGATGAATGTGGTCAATGTGTTGAATGAGATTAACGTGTTGACCAAGTCTACACATTGACCTTATTTATTAAATTGACCACAT
>JALHPW010000224.1 GCA_022842255.1 Saprospiraceae bacterium
CACAGATCCTGAACTGACCGTTCGCCTCCATCTGTACGACCTCCATGCCTGGTATTTTATCAAAACCGGCGAAGGGTTTGGGCTCCGCGTGTCGGAAAAAGCCAGCGTGCCTGCCACGTATGTCACCGAAGAATTTGATGATTATCAACGACTTGAAGAGGAAAAGAACAACTTGCTGCACTTCAACTCCTCTTCTCAAGGTTCGGGCAAGCGCTGGTTTGGCGATTATTTTTACCAAGCCCGCCAACAGGAATACGATTTCAACTTCCCAAATTTGGTGTCCGGAAGCACTGCCCGCATACGCAGCGAATTTGCCGGACGCAGCAGCGTGAGCCAATCCGTACGCCTGGAAGTGGCTGGCAGTACCTTTTCAAAGACAATCTCGGGCGTTACGGTATCCAACAACGATGCAAGTTTTGCAAGCAACGTGGTGCTTGGCGGGAATATCCAACCAACTTCAGATGCTTTCAAGGCCAAAATTGTGTACCCGACGGTGAGTGCGCAAAGTGAAGGTTGGCTGGATTATATCGAGATCAACGCCCGCCGCCGCTTGACCATGGCTGGGCCTATCCTCGAATTCCGCGATTTAAAAACCCTCACCGAACAAGCGGCTACGTTCCGACTTTCCGGAGCCAGCGGCAACACCACCGTTTGGGATGTGACCAACCCACGGATGCCCTTTATCCAGCAGAAAAGCCAGAACGGCAGCGTGCTTGAGTTTGGGGCAACAACCCTGGGCACCCTCTGCAATTTTGTGGCTTTTACCGATGCCGCTACTTTTTCAAAGCCGGAAAAAGCCGTGGGAAAAATTGGAAACCAAAACCTGCACGGAATTGAAAATGTAGATTTTGCTGTTATATATCACCCTGATTTTCAAGCAGAAGTGGAGCGTTTTGCCGATCACCGACGCAGTTATTCAGGCTTGGATGTGGCCACTGTGGATGTGAATCAGCTGTACAACGAGTTCTCTTCCGGTGCCAAAGACCCTACTGCAATCCGCGATTTCGCACGGATGCTGATTACCCGAAATCCTGAAAAGTTCAGCTCTTTGCTATTGTTCGGAGATGCTTCGTTCGACCCAAAGAACAACACCAACAGCGAAGACAATAAAGATTTTGTGCCTGCATTTGAAACGGCAGAATCCTTCAGCCCAATCGATGCTTTCCCTTCCGACGATTTCTTTGCGCTGTTGAGCCCTGAAGAAAGTGGCACTCTGACGGGCGCCTTGGACATAGCAGTTGGCCGATTCGTTTGCAACACCCCGGAGGAGGCCAGGAATATTGTCAACAAGACCATCGCCTACGATAAAGATCCGATTACACTCGGCGATTGGCATTTGCGTGCCATCTATATCGCCGACGATGAGGATGGGAACGCCCACATCAATCAGGCGGACAAACTTGCGGCAGAAAACTCCGCAGTCGAACCCTGGTTCAACATTGGAAAAATCTATTTCGATGCCTATCAACAAGTAGCCACCTCTGCCGGACAACGTTTCCCGGATGCCAAGGCGGCCATCAATTCGGAGATGTTCAAAGGCATGCTCCTTACCAATTACATCGGACACGGTGGCCCTCGCGGCCTTTCGCAAGAGCGTGTGGTAGACAACAACGACATCGCCGGGTGGGACAATCCGAACCGTTGCCCGCTCATTATCACCGCTACCTGCACCTTTGGCGGGTATGATGACTACACGACTTTGACCGGTGGGGAGCAGGCGTTTTTGAAAATAAACTCAGGCGCCATTGCGCTTTTCACCACCGTTCGTTCTGTGTATATTGCTGGTAATGAAGATCTTACGGATGCGGTGCAGGACTTTATCTTTCAAAAAGTCAATGGGGAATACCGCACCATAGGCGATGTTTTGAAGGATGCCAAAAATGCCCTCACCAGCGATGTGCGCAATGCCCGGCGCTTTACGTTGTTGGGCGACCCCACCATGCACCTTGCCCTTCCAGAGCACCGCGTGGTTACCACCAAGGTAAATGGCCAACCCGTTTCGCTGGGCCAGCCTGATACCCTCCGAGCTTTGATGCCCGTGGAACTTGAAGGTATGGTCACGGATTCCTTGGGTAATTTGCTGAATAATTTCAAGGGACGCGTTTTTGTCACGGTTTTTGACAAAGCACAATCGTTGAAGACCTTGGGGCAAGACCCTGGTAGTTATGTGCGCGACTTTAAAGTACAGCGTAATATTTTATTCAAGGGCAGTGCCAGCGTTACCGATGGTATCTTTAAGATTAACTTCGTGGTCCCAAAGGATATCAACTACGCTTACGGAAAAGGAAAAATCAGCTATTATGCTGAAAACGGGACTCCTTTGGATGCAGCTGGGGGAGACGACAACATCATTATAGGTGGCAATTCGGGGCTTGTGCAGGACGATACGCCTCCCACGGTACAGGCTTTTTTGAATACCGATGCCTTTGCTTTTGGCGGTATTACCGACAATAATCCAAAAGTAATGGTGAAGTGTTCGGATGACTATGGCATGAATGTTACAGGTACCAGTATCGGGCACGATTTGACGGCGGTTTTGGATGGAAACGTATTGGAAACCCTGGTGCTCAATGAATTTTACGAAAGTGCACAAGGGGATGCAAGAAAGGGCCAGGCTATTTATCCTTTGCGCAATCTCTCCACCGGGCGCCATACCTTGCAAGTGAAAGGCTGGGACGTGGCCAATAACCCTGGAGAGGGATATACCGAATTTGTGGTGGCAGAAGATGGGAAAGCAGCGCTTGCACACGTTTTGAACTATCCCAACCCCTTTACGACCAATACCTATTTCCAGTTTGAACACAATTTGGCTGGTCAAATTTTAGACGTGCAAGTCAGCATATTTAGCGTATCCGGTCGTTTGGTAAAAACCATTCAACAAACCATTACCAATAATGATGGTTTCCGGGTTTCTAACGATGTTCAGTGGGATGGGAATGACGAATATGGCGACCCACTCGCGCGGGGTGTGTACCTTTACCGCGTGAAAGTTCGTGGCACAGATGCTTCTGGTGCGAACACCACTGCCCAAAGCGATTTTGAAAAACTGGTTATTCTAAAATAATTGTAGAATATCCCACTCCATTAAATCACAAAAAGAGTGTGGCATTCAACACCAAAACGTTACAACTTAATTCACCTGCTTATCATGAAGAAATTACTCGCACAGTCGCTGTTCGCGGCGGCTTTGACTCTGACGGGAACAGCCTTGTACGGGCAAATTGACCCCAAATGCGTCAATGGAAGCAACCCTATAACTGGAGAACGCTGCGCAAACGCCGTGACCTCTGCCGTTCCTTTTCTCCGCATCGTACCTGACGCGCGCGGTGGTGCCATGGGGGATGTGGGCATTGCCACTTCTGTTGACCCCAACGGTATGCACTACAACCAATCCAAATTGGCGTTTGCAGACAAAAATGTGTCAATTTCGGCGACTTACACGCCTTGGATGCGCAACCTTGGTTTGAACGATGTTTACCTTGCCTATCTGTCTGGGTATTATCGCTTGGATGAATTTCAAGCCGTGGGCGCAAGCCTTCGCTATTTTTCGCTGGGAGACATTGAGTTCACCGACGAAACGGGACAATCCCTGGGCCAGGGTCGACCAAACGAATTTGAGTTTACCGGTGCCTATGCACGTAAATTGACTCCAAAATTCTCTGCTGCGGTAGGTGCAAAATTCGTCTACTCCAACTTGGCTACGGGTCGTGTGGTAGAAGGCAATGAAATTAAGCCTGGGGTTGCTGGTGCTGCAGACATTTCCTTGACCTATAAAACCCCAATCAAAATGGGGGACAATAAAGGGGAGTTCACGTTTGGTACTGCCATCAGCAACATCGGTTCAAAAATCACCTACACCAACTCCGTGAACCGCGATTATATCCCAACCAACCTGGGGATTGGCGCTGGCCTGAAACTGCAACTGGATGAATACAACTCCATCACGTTCAGCACGGATTTCAACAAACTCCTGGTGCCAACCCCACGTCCAGACCTCGGTGATGCCGACGGCGATGGGGTGGTTGATTACAAACAATACTCGCCTGTGCGTGGTATCTTCAAATCTTTTGGCGACGCACCGGGTGGGTTCTCTGAAGAGCTGAAAGAAATTACCCTGGGTGTGGGCGCTGAATATTGGTATGACGACCAGTTTGCGGTACGTATCGGTCACTTCCGGGAGCACTATTCTAAAGGCAATCGCAAATACTTTAGTGTGGGCCTTGGGGTGAAATACAACATCTTCGGCTTGAACTTCAGCTATTTAGTTCCTACCAGCAACCAGCGCAACCCGCTTGACAATACACTTCGCTTCTCGCTATTGTTTGATTTTGAAGCATTCGAAGGCGACGAATAATAGGTCAGGGTATGTTTCGTTTGAAAAGCGAGCCGTCTCAGTAACTGGGCGGCTCGCTTTTTTTTAAATATTTGCTTTCTTTGTAAATGAAAATTTTACTGACCAAACTCTTTATCCTGCTTTCCTTTTTTTGTTTTTCTCAAAACTACAATTACTTCGTTTTAGAAAAACTCCCTCCCTCTATCAACTCTGCCTATGACGAAATAACCCCGGTGCCGAGCCGGGATGGACGCACCCTATACTTTACCAGAGTTGGGTATCCAGATTATAACCGAACGCTGTTGATAGACAGTGTGGATATGGCACAAAAACTATCCCCGTAAAAATATCCGGCAACCTTGGCAGAGGTCTATTCGCAAATTGCTGGAAGGAACATCTCCAATCCAGAACGCGCCGCTTTCAATCAGGACATCTGGATTGCAAGTGGCGATTCGTTTGACTTGAACATCGTAGAGCACCCCGGCTATCCGCTGAACAATGCCCTACCCAATAGTATGGTGACCATTACGCCCGACCCACATGCGTTTTATGTCATCAATCAGTTTGAACGTAATGGCAATATGGACCGTGGCTTTTCCTTGGTGCGCCGAACTGTTGATAGTATCGGCTGGAGCTTTCCCAAACCCGTGGAAATAAAAGATTATTACACCATCACCTCGGATGTCAGCTTGACCATGAGTTTTGATGGAAAAATTTTAATCCTGTCGGCCACTCGTGCGGATTCGCGGGATATGGATTTATTCGTTTGTTTCAAAGAAGGTGAAAACAAATGGGGGGCACCGCAACACTTAGGGAACGTTATCAATTCCGACCGGCGAGAGACCACTCCTTTTCTTTCAGAAGATAATGAGACGCTCTTTTTCTCCTCGGCAAGAAGCGGTGGGGTAGGTGGCAATGACCTTTACACTTCCCGCCGTCTGGACGACACCTGGAAAAACTGGTCTTCTCCCGCCCTCCTGTTCGACCCCATGAATTCAAAGTTCGACGATAGCCAACCCTATTTCAACATGACTTCTGGCTTTTTGTATTTCACTTCCAAACGCGAAGGGAATAGTGATATCTACCGGGTCAGGATTGCTCCGCCACAGGCGACTGAACTGGAGGTTGTGGGTAGGGTACTCAATGCAAAGTCTAAGGAATTGATTCGGGATGCCCGGGTATATTATGGAGCTTCCGGGGATCCGCACAATGTGTTGCTCGCCCCCGATGGAACCTTTCGATTGAAAATACCGAAAGGGGTAAAGTTTGACTTGATTCCAGAAAAGGGTGGTTTTTCCGGACAGACAGAAGAGGTGTTGTTTCGGCGCGATTACTACTATTTCCGGGAACAGTACATCGAGCTGTTGCTCAACCCAATGGAGGTCAATTCCAAAATCGAGTTGCGCCCCATTTACTTCCAGCAATCCAAGGCCATTATTTTGGAAGAATCCTATGGAGAACTGGAACGATTGGCCACCCTTCTTTTGGAAACCCCCACGCTCCATATCCGGATTGAAGGGCACACCGACAATATTGGCAAAGCCGAAGACCTGTATCGACTTTCGGAAGAACGGGCCGTCGCCTTGCGTGATTTTCTGGTAAAGAAAGGTTGTTCTCCCGATCGGATTGAGACCAAAGGTTTTGGGCCAAAATTCCCCATCAATGCAAATGATTCCGAAGAACTGCGCTCTAAAAATAGGCGTGTGGAAATAGTCATCACCAAGATATAACAACACATTGTTCCACGTGGAACACAAACGTGAAACGGGTACTCCGTTGTTCCACGTGGAACAACGGAGTACCCGTTTCACGTTTGTATGGACATTCTCCCCTTAACACTCCAATCAGGTTCCCTACCTTAGCGCCCTATTCAAAGACTGTACCATGCAGATTATCCAAAACTTCATCAACGGCGAATACGTTGCACCTGTAGCTGGGAACTATCTCGATAACTACAATCCCGCTACCGGATCTTTTTCGGGGAAGATTCCAGATTCTGATGCCGATGACATCGAAGCAGCGGTACACGCAGCAACCGCTGCTTTTCCTGCCTGGTCCAGTATGCCACTCGAACAGCGACACGATATTTTACGGGCGATTTCAGAGGGGATACTCCAAAACCTGGATGCCTTGGCCTTGGCCGAAAGTGAGGATTCCGGCAAAACCGTAACCACTGCCCGAACGGTGGACATCCCTCGATCGGCACTTAACTTCAAGTTTTTTGCAACGGCACTCCTGCATTTTGCATCCGAAAGTCATCAGGCACCAGGGTCCTTGAGCTATACCTTGCGCCAACCTTTGGGGGTGGTTGGGTGTATCTCCCCTTGGAATCTACCCTTGTATCTGTTCAGTTGGAAGATTGCCCCGGCCCTGGCTGCTGGCAATTGTGTGGTTGGAAAACCTTCCGAAGTCACCCCACTCACTGCTTATCTGTTGGGAGAGATTTGCAATGCAGCGGGTCTGCCCCCTGGCGTTCTAAATATTGTGCATGGTTTGGGTCCTAGTACGGGGGAGGCCATCGTTCGTCACCCCAAAATTAAAGCCGTCTCCTTTACAGGCAGCACGCGCGCCGGTGCAGAAATCGCCAGAATAGCCGCCCCCATGTTCAAGAAGCTAAGCCTTGAATTGGGTGGTAAAAATCCAAATCTGATTTTTGCCGACTGCGATTATGAAAAAATGCTCGACACTACGGTGCGTTCTTCGTTCAATAATCAAGGCCAAATTTGTCTTTGTGGCTCGAGGATTTATGTAGAAAAAAGTATTTACCCACGCTTCAAAAAAGACTTTCTCGAACGGGTTCAAAACCTAAAAGTTGGCAACCCCTCCGACCCTAACAACAACCTTGGAGCCGTGGTATCCAAAATGCATTTTGAAAAAGTATTGGGCTGTATCGAATTGGCCAAATCGGAAGGTGGACAAATACTGGCAGGTGGCAGTCCCATCCAAATGCCCGCGCCCTTTGACAATGGATGGTACATTGCCCCCACCGTAATTGAAGGACTATCCTCGGAATGCCGCACCAATCAGGAAGAAATATTTGGTCCGGTCGTAACCCTACAAGCTTTCGACTCAGACGAAGAGGCACTCGAAATGGCCAACTCCACTCCTTATGGGCTCAGCGCCACCGTTTGGACCAACAACCTACAACGCGCTCATTCCTTTGCCACGAACCTCCAAGCCGGTATTGTTTGGGTGAATACCTGGATGCTCCGAGATTTGCGCACTCCCTTTGGCGGCGTAAAAAACTCTGGCGTGGGCCGCGAAGGAGGGTGGGAGGCTATGCGCTTTTTTACGGAAGCTAAGAATGTAACTTTTGGGTGATTGGGGATTTGTTTAATTGGCGATTTGGTGATTTGT
>JALHPW010000225.1 GCA_022842255.1 Saprospiraceae bacterium
CTTGTGGGATATCCATATTCAACTGGACGCGGCTCTCCCCATCATTCACAAAAACTGTTTTCTCAAGCAATACCGTCCCATTTGCATCCCGCAATTGGAAGGTACGGTTTGCCGCGCCAACTGCGTACACCGTCGCGGATTTCAACAAAACGGCTTTTTCGACATCCATAATCAGGAAATACCCCCCCGCATGATCACCGCCGCTGCCAAAGCTGTTGGAAATTGGTCCTACAAAATCGGAGGAGAAATATTCAGTGCCCGTTGAAGCAAAGTAGGTGGTGGTTTGGCTTATGTTTGCCATGAACACATCTCCCGTAAACAGGGGCGTTGCAGCCGAATCAGAGGCATACCAGTTCAATTGCTCGCCCGAATGCCCTGTGCCATCAAAAACAAGTTCACCCGCCTCACAGCGTTCCGCATTGGGCACAACCGGCTCGGATGGGTCATACAGCGTAATGTAGTTGATTTCCTCCACGGTGTTTTCACCGGCATCATTGGATGCTTTAAGGGTTACTTTGAAATCCCCGCTCCCGGCAAAAGTGACCGTCGGGTGTTGCAGGTTGGAACTGGCGGGTGTGCCGCCTTCGAAGCTCCAGTCCCAGGCACTTGGATTGTTGCCGGATTTATCGGTAAAGGTGACCGTCAACTCCCGACAACCTTCCCGTTTGTCGGCCACAAAAGCGGCATTGGGTGGTAAGAGTTTGTAAAGCGGTGATTCCCAAAGCCCCCGACCATAAGTGCCGGCGAAGATGGTGTTCGAGACGTAATTGATTTCCAGTTCATACACCCGCACATTGGGCAATCCTTCAAAAAAGCCAACCCACTGTCCACCCAGGTCGTCGTTGGTGTAGGCAACAAAACCAAATCCGCCCACATAAATGCCATTTTCCGGGGTGTTTTCCCAGGTTGCACAATACTTGGTTCCGGAAGGTAATCCCGTGCCAATACTGGTCCAGTTATTCCCGGCGTCGATGGAATGATAAACGCCGGAGGCGGTGACAATCAACACCCGTTGCGGATTGCTTGGATGTACCGAGATATAGTTGATGGTGCTGCCGCCCCAGATTTTTGGCGTGGTTACCCAGGCGCCGCCACCATTGGCTGTGGTGAACAAATTCGAACCCCGGGAAACGTAAATGCGTTGATTGTCAGAAGGGGCGAGTTTCATCTGGTTCATATTCCCGTCCGCGAAGTCCGAGATTTTTGTCCAAACGCTCCCGTTGTTCGAGCTTTTCCAAACATCTTCGAAGGCGACGTAAATGGTGTTGGCCACCTGAGGGTCTTGCTCGAAGGGCGTCACCCAGGCACCGTCTTCCACATCCGGTGGCTTGGAGATGGAACTGCGCGAATTTCCTTGATTGGTAGAGCGGTACATGGAACCGTACTGGGAAGTGCCGTACAAGGTGTTGGCGTTGTTCCAGTCCACAAAGGTTTCCATACCATCCGCGCCGAGCCAGTCTACCCACTGTCGATTGGGACCGCGCATCACGCCTGTGCCGTTGTCCTGCGAACCACCGGTCACCACATTTGGGTCGGTCTTGGATACCCCGATTTTGTAAAACTCCCGGATTCCGAGGCCTGTACTGCGGTCTATGAAGGTCTGTGCCCCGTCGGTGCTGATGTACATGCCGCCATCGGAGCCGACGTACAGGGTATTTCCTGCAAATTTCAGGATGTCAATATCTGCATGGTTGTAACCCACTCCCAGCGAAGCTGCGGTGCTGGGCATCCAGTGAGAGGTGAGGGCAAAGGATACCCCGCCGTCCACGGATTTCCAGGTATGAATGCCCGCGATATGCACCTCAAATGCATCGAATGGGTTGACCGCCACGTCCATATCACGGGGCGCTTGCCCCCGGTCATCGTCGCCGGTAGAGCTGTACCCAAAGTAGTTGATGGTGCTTCCGTCCACCAATTTGGTGTAGTTGGCACCGCTGTCGGTAGATTTGTAAAAAGCGCCAAACTTGCCCCCATTCGACTCCAGCACATAAACAATACTGGGGTTGGCAGGCGATACCCCCATCATTTTATAGTTATTGTTGGCCGTGCCAAAACCAGTAATCTGATTAAACGAGTTGCCGCCATCAACGGAACGATACACCGAAATACCCGAAAAATAAATCGTGTTCGTATCTCCGGGCTTAAATTCGACGTCATACCCCGGAACACCACTTGCACCACTCACGGCACTCCAGGAGTTGCCGCCATTGACCGAGCGGAACAACCCATTGGTCTCCGAAACCGCATACACCACATTGGGGTCTGTCGGGTGGAAAAGCATCCGCACTACCTTTCCGCTGCCCGAGACATTGCTTGTGCTTGTCCAACTCGCACCACCATCGGTCGTGCGGAAAATTTTGCCTCCGGTGCTGCCCCAGAGGTAGTGGTTGGCATCATAGGGGGAAATTTCGAGGGAGTAAACATCTACAGTGGAATAAAAATCGGTAAGATTGACCCAGGTATTGCCGCCGTTGAGGGTTTTCCAAACGCCTCCTGTGGGACTGCCCACAATCAGGTGGTTGGTGTTGTTTTCATCAATACCGATGGAGGTGACGCGCCCTACACCGGGGCTCCAGGCCGAAGTGGCGTTCCAATAGGTCGGGCCAAGTTGTTTCCAATCGCCTGCAAAACCACTGGATTCGGAACGCTGGAGTTGCTCTGTTTGGCGGTAGTCGCGGGCGCGTTTGGCCAGTTCGAAGTTGGAGATTTTGACCCCCGATTCGTCCAATTCCATTTGGGCCACATATTCCCAGCGTTTGTACGGTTTGTACCCCGTGCCCCGCTCTCGCCCGACGATGTCAAAATAGGCTTCAGCTTCCAGCTGGATTTCCTGCAATGTGTAAGTACCAGCCTCGATCATTTCGAGGTATTTTTGGGCCGCGGCGAAAAAACTGAAAAAGGAAAAACAAATCAGAACGAGTAAGCGAAGGCGCATATGGATTGTTTTAGTTGGTGAAACAAGCTTTAAACAAAGATACTGTATGTCTATATCTGGGTACCTGTAATGTGAAAAATGCTTGCCAGGTTCAAAAATATTTAAAGCCGTAACGACCAATTATGCCCTTGGGCAATAGGTTTTGGTCGATTAGCGACATTTCGCCCAACATTCCACCGCATAGAGAGAATTATAGCCACCTTCGTGTGAATTCCAGGTCAAGCCAAACCGGGGGCGCCTCGGTTTTCAAAAACTCAATCCTAAATCCTATGCGGACCCTCTTCCTCTTGCTTTCGCTCGTCGTTATTTCGGTCAATTTACACGCCACGTACTCACTTCATCACCCCATCACCGACTCCCTCCAATTCACCTGCCCTGTCGACGTTGTGGTTACATGCGAGCAATTCGACCCTAGTTTGTTGGCGTATGGTCAGGCAATGGTTTCTGGGGTTTCCTGTCCTGATTCTATTTGGAGCCTCGTCAGTTATGCCCAATTTGACACCATTTGCAATCGCGGGACGGTTGCGCGCACCTTTCTGGCCCTTGATTGTGACGGTAACCTCGGCCAATGCACCCAGCAGGTGGTGGTGAATTATGTGCAGCATTATTTCATCAAATTCCCGGACGACACCCTGGTGACCACTTGTAATTCGAGCGGTATTTATGGTCAGCCAACTTTCTTTGGTGTTGATTGTGAGCTGATGAGCCTTACCTACGAAGACGAAATATTTCCAATCATACTTCCGGATGCTTGCTACCGGATAGACCGCACCTGGACAGTCATCAATTGGTGTACCTACAATCCGAGTTTGCCCCTCAAATACGTACCAAATCCGGCCCCCGTATCCACCACTTACCACCACCCTTTGAACGCACCGGGCCCCATCGTTTCTGCTTGTGATGCGCCTGCGCCGTGGATGCCCACCATTTCGAAAATAAATTCTACAGACACAGTGGAGACCAACTTTTGTACATTTTGGAGCGCAAATGCAAATGGCTATCGGTACAGGCATTTCATCAGGATTCTTGATACGGCTTTGCCCAGCTTTACAAACTGCCCTACAGCACCGCTGGTTTTTGTGGATTCCACCAACAACGACCCCAATCTCTGGAGTAGCGTTTTTGACCCCGCATTGCCCGCACAAAACCTCAATGAACTGGAAGTCGAGCTTTCCATCGATGCTTCGGATGTTTGTTCTGGCGGGTATTTAGGAATGCAATACCAGCTTTTTCTCGACCTGGATGCGGATGGGGTGATGGAATCGGTGGTGGATTGTTATAACCCGCCTCCAGCGGGCATCGTTTATTATGGGAATGCCCTGTTGCCCAACTACCTCGGCGGGACGCCCATCCTCTTTGATACCCGCCCCGTGCCACAAAACCAAAAGTGGCGTTTTACCTTGGAAAAGACCCTTTTGAATGATATGGTACATACATCGGTTCGTTGGAACACTATGCAATTCCCCAATGCCTACGTCAAGCCCGAACTTCCCGCAGGCACCCACCAGATCAAGTGGATTGCCCAGGATGGTTGTGGAAATGAAAGCAGCTGTACCTACAACTTCACGATCCAGTCCGAAAACTTGGTGTGCATTCCCCCGGCGGAGGTGGTGGTTTCCTGTGAACAGTTCGACCCGAGTTTGTTGGCTTACGGCGAACCCACCTTGGTGAGCAACTGCTGTATTGATACCCTCACAAAATCGGCCAATTACGCACAATTCGATACCGTTTGCAACCGCGGCACCATCACCAGAATCTTCAACGGGCTGGATTGTTGTGGCAATGCGGCCCAATGCAGCCAGCGCGTGGTGGTGAATTATGCCCAAAATTATTACCTCAAATTCCCGGACGATATCCGCGGTAATTTCTGCGATTGGACGGGCAACTACGGTGCACCCATCGGTTATGGCGAAGATTGCGAACTGTTGTCCATCACGTACAATGATCAACAAATTACGCCTGTCCCTGATGCCTGTATCATCATAGCGCGAGATTGGACGGTCATCAATTGGTGTACCTATAATCCGGCACAATCCCTCATTTATGTGCCCAACCCCAATCCCTTTGCCCTCGTTGGCAACCCGGCCAACTTGCCCGGACCGACCGTTTCGGCTTGCGGCACCGCACCGCCCTGGGCTTCCACGGTGGTGAAAATCAGCCCGACAGACCCTGCTCCCACCGATTTCTGTACCTTTTGGAATGCCAATGCCAACGGGTATCATTACACCCAAAGTATCAAGATCATAGATACTGAACCACCTGTTTTTTTGGATTGTCCCCCGGCACTTGGATATTTGGAAGACCCCACGCCCAATGACGTCGAACTGTGGAACCATGTTTTCAATCCCAATCTGCCGGCACAGGATTTAGGGGAACTGCCCATTGACCTCTCTGTAACCCTGACAGATTCTTGCTCGGGCAGCAATATCAACCTCGAATACCTGCTTTTTTTAGATTTGGATGCCGATAGTCAGCAGGAAACCGTGGTCAATTCCATCAGCCTTGGGCAAGCTGGGCTGGGTTGGAACAACGTTTTGTACAACAACATCAGCACCCCTGGTTTCCTTGGCGGAACCCCCGTAGCCTTTGATGCCCGTCCGGTGCCCAGCGTACAGCAATGGGGTTTTTCGATTCAAGAATCCATATCCGGGGTAAACAAAACAGCCGCGCTACGCTGGAACACCGCGCTGTCCCCCAATACCCACGTTTTGCCGCAATTGCCCCACGGACGGCACAAAATCAAGTGGTTGGCCACCGACGGCTGCGGCAATAACCTGGAATGCGAACAGCTTTTTAGCATCGGCGACACCACACTGGTGGGCACACAAACCCTTGATAACAATGGTTTTGTGTTGTATCAAAATGAGCCCAATCCTTTTGGGGTCCAAACCAATATTCGCTTTCAATTGCCCGAAAGCTGTCCCGCCATGCTTTCGGTATTTGATGTGGAAGGAAGGATGCTCTTCCAACAAAGCGGCGATTATGGCCCAGGTACGCACACGGTTTCTTTGGCAAAAGATCAATTCCCTTCCCCTGGGGTGTTTTTTTACAGGCTTGAAGCCGGCCCAAGGGTAGCTTGGCGGAAGTTGGTAATGCATTGAAAAAATACTGAAAATCTATTTGTGTTTTCTACTTTTGCTCCAGACAAACACGGCCGGTTCATAATCCGGCCCGACCACCGATCAAAAGTCAACCGTCCACCATGCTCCAACCCGGCGACAAAGCCCCTGATTTCGCGCTTCGCGCCAGCGATAAATCGCTGGTGAAACTTTCAGAACAGCGCGGGAAAAACGTCTTGCTCCTGTTTTTTCCTTTTGCCTTTACGGGCGTGTGCACCAAAGAACTGTGCATGATGCGCGACAGCCTCGCTGAATATCAGGATTTGGATGCACAGATTCTAGCCATTTCGGTGGACAGCCCCTACACCCTCGCCAAATGGAAAGAGGAACAGGGATTTAACTTTGCGATGCTTTCAGATTTCAATAAAACAGTCAGTAAAAAATACGACGCCTTGTACAAGGAGTTTGGATTGGGATTGAAGGGCGTCTCGAAACGTGCCGCATTTGTGGTAGACGCAAAAGGAATCATCCAATACGCAGAAGTGCTTGAAAATGCCGGAGAACTTCCGAATTTTGAGGCCGTAAAAAGAACATTGAGTTCATTATAAATGAGATATTATGATATTGAGATATTAGAAATTGTCTCAATATCATAATATCTCAATATCATAATTGAAGAATCCATGCCAGTTCCAGTTACCAAGCCACAATGGGAAGAAGATGAGGACCTGCTCGTGATGGACGAGACGGACATAGGAACGGGCTTGCCAGCACAAATCATTGTGTATAACGATGATTTCAATACTTTTGAGTGGGTAATTGAATGTTTTATGCAGGTCCTGCGGCACGCCAGCGAACAAGCCGAACAGCTCGCCCTGATTATTCACAACAAAGGAAAAGCAACCGTGAAATCAGGGGTTAAGACAGAACTGATACCCCTTTGCGAAGCACTGGTAGACAGAGGCCTTTCGGCTGAAGTAGAGGAGGCGTAGATAGAGTATGGGCCCTAAACCCTCAACCCTTTCCTACCTAAACTTTCAAACGCTCAACATCCTATATTCTTCACCAAATCCTATCTTCTTTAACATGGAAATTCTAGACCAATCAGGCACTCCCGAACAACGCAAAGCCGAAAGTGGAAACCGCATCGTGGCCTACATCATCGACGCCATTGTCATCGGTTTGATGAGTTTTGTCCCAGTCGCTGGCTGGATCGCTGCCGTAGCATACGGCCTTACGCGCGACTCGTTGCCTTTCCTGGACGGACAAAGCATTGGCAAAAAGGCCATGGGCCTGCGCGCCGTGACGGAAGACGGCCAGCCGCTCACCAACAACTGGGGTCCTGGCATAATTCGCAACATCGTGTTGTGGATTCCACTGTTCCCATTGGTTGAGCTGATTGTATTGCTCACCAACGAAAAAGGCCTTCGCCTCGGCGACCAGTGGGCCAAAACCAAGGTGATTTCGGTCAAGTAATTGAATTGCAAACGTTTCCACACGTTTTTCAGACAGCGGCGGCAGGGGCAAACAGCACCTGCCGCCGTTTTAGGTATAAGGTGTTAAGATATTTGGATATTGAGATATGTCGTCGGACATTGAATATACCTGAGAAAAAACGACATAGAGATTACCGGAAGTTCATTGATATTTAGGGTCAAAATTTTGGATATGGAATCACACTCCTTAGCAAAG
>JALHPW010000226.1 GCA_022842255.1 Saprospiraceae bacterium
CCATTCGTTCCCGGATTGGGTCAATCGGCGGGTTGGTGACCTGGGCAAACAGTTGTTTGAAATAATAAGAAATGTGCTGCGGTTGCTCGCTCAAAACAGCCAGCGGGGTATCATTGCCCATGCTTCCCACGGGTTCCTTGCCATCCGTGGCCATGGGCCGAATGATACTCTCCAGGTCCTCATGGGTGTAGCCAAAAGCTTTTTGGTACTTAAAAACCTGTTCTTTTTCGAGCTCGGTAAACAACACGCGGGGGGCAGGCAAATCCTCCAATCGAATTTTATGGCGCTGCAACCACTCATGGTAGGGTTTGGCCGTACAGATTTCGCTTTTAAGCTCTGCATCGCTGATGAGCCGGCCTTTCGACATATCCACCACGAACATTTTGCCCGGCTGCAAACGGCCACTTTCGCGAATGAGCGCAGGGTCGATCGGCAATACGCCCGCCTCGGAAGCCATGATGACTCTGTCGTCGTGCGTGACCCAGTACCGGGAAGGACGCAGGCCATTGCGGTCGAGTGTGGCGCCAATCAGGTTTCCATCGGTAAAAGAAATGGAGGCCGGGCCATCCCAAGGCTCCATGAACGACGCATGGAATTCGTAAAAGGCGCGTTTGGCCGCTTCCATGTCCGGGTCGCCATCCCAGGCCTCGGGGATGAGCATCATGAGTACATGGGGCAAAGAGCGACCACACATCAGGAGCAGTTCGATCATGTTGTCGAGCGAAGCCGAATCGCTCTGCCCCGGCGTGACGATGGGCAACAACATGTCCATTTCCTCCTTGGTAAAATAGGGGGAAGTAAACCCTCGCTCGCTGGTTTTCAGCCAGTTAAGATTGCCTTGAATGGTATTGATTTCCCCGTTGTGGGCGATAAAGCGGAACGGCTGTGCCAGTCGCCACGACGGGAAAGTGTTCGTAGCAAAGCGGCTGTGCACCAAGCCAAAGGCGCTCACTAGACTCCGATTAGAAAGATCTGGGAAGTACGGGCGCACCTGCAAACTGGTCAATTGTCCCTTATAAACGATGGTTTTGTAAGAAAGCGAGGCGATGTAAAAGCCCACTGCATCTTGTCGAACGGTGTTTTGAATCAGGTTGGTGGCATAGTTTCGAAGCACAAAAAGTTTGCGCTCAAAAGCCTCCGGGTCTTGAATCTCGTCCGGACAGCCGATAAAAACCTGTTCCATGTGGGGCTGGACGGACAGGGCTGTATCCCCGATGCCTGCGGGATTGACGGGGACTTTTCGCCACGACAAAACGGGCAAGCCAAGGTCGGCGGCAGCGTTTTCAAACACCTCGCGGCTTTCTTCGCGCAGCAGTTCGTCGGCCGGGAAAAACACCATGCCCACACCGTAACGCCCCACCGCTGGCAGGTGAACCCCCATTTTCAGGCATTCCCCAAAGAAAAACTTGTGTGGCAACTGAATCATGATGCCCGCGCCGTCGCCCGTATTGGCCTCAAAGCCAGAGGCACCGCGATGCTCCATGTTTTCAAGCACAGTGAGTGCGTCGGACACGATTTGGTGGTTTTTCGCTCCTTTTATGTGCGTGACGAAGCCTACCCCACAGGCATCATGTTCAAATTGCGGATCGTACAGACCCTCTTTCAGTGGCACTTGCATCAACCATAATTGCGTTGCGGTTTTACCTGGACTCGTGTGGTGGTGGGCTAAATCAGGTATCCAAACAGTTTATCATCCCGGTTTATCTCTGTGCAATCCACGTTGTACAACTGCATTTTTCGACGTAGGGATTCCACATCGGCCCGGCGAAAGACTTCAATTCCAACCAGTGCCGGACCGCTTTCCTTGTTGGTTTTTTGGATGTATTCGAACCGTGTGATATCGTCGCTGGGGCCAAGCACATTGTTGACAAACTCTTTCAAGGCCCCTGGCCGTTGTGCAAAACGGATCAAAAAGTAGTGTTTAAGGCCTTCAAATTGAAGGGAACGCTCCTTGATTTCTGGCATCCGATCAATATCGTTGTTTGAGCCGCTGACAATACAAACCACTTTTTTCCCCACAATTTTGGCCGAAAACTGGTCGAGCGCGGCAATTGCCAAGGCTCCAGCCGGTTCGGCCACGATGGCATCCTGGTTGTATAAATCCAGAATGGTGCTGCACACCTTGCCTTCCGGGACGAGACACATTTCACTCAACACCTCGCGGCAAATCGGGAATGTGATATCGCCCACGCGTTTGACCGCCGCGCCGTCCACAAACCGGTCAATCGTTGGCAGGGTCACGGGTTTACCCATCCGCAAGGCCTCGGTCATGGATGGCGCACCCACTGGTTCGACGCCGATAATCTGCAACTGCGGACAATGGTTTTTCAAAAAACGCCCCACACCTGCCGCCAAACCGCCGCCGCCGATTGGCAGAAAAATGAAATCCGAATCGGGTAGTTTTTCAAAAATTTCAAGTCCCACGGTACCCTGACCTTCAATAATCCGCAAGTCGTCGAAAGGCGGAATAAACGTCCTGTTTTCGACTTCTGCGAACTTCCGGGCTGCCGCTGCGCATTCATCAAAATTGTCGCCGATGAGCCTGATTTCCAGGTTGTTCTCACCGAACATTTCCGTTTGCCGCACCTTTTGTCGGGGCGTGGTGACGGGCATAAAAACCACGCCCTGCGTTCCCAACAACCGGCACGAATACGCAAAGCCCTGGGCGTGATTTCCGGCACTGGCGCACACGACCCCGCGTTGCATTTCAGCCTCCGACAACTGGCACATCAGGTTGTAAGCGCCCCTGATTTTGTACGAGCGCACCCGCTGCAGGTCCTCTCTTTTCAACCAAACCTCACAGTCGAAACGACTCGATAGATGTTGATTGAGCAACAAGGGCGTTTCGCGCACCACTGGTTGGAGCCTTTTCGCGGCGGCACAGAAATCAAGCATCTGCAAAAGCTTCCTGATTTTCCGGTCTCAAACTGCGCACGGTTTTTCCCGCCTGCCACATTTCGCTGTCGTGCAGTTCTTTGAGTTCGACCTCGAGTTTTTCGCGGTAATCCGGTTGGCTGTTTGAATCAATCGAACGTTGGGATTCATGACCTGCGGCTACTGAATCGTACAGTTCGTTGAAAACGGGAAGGGTGGCATCGCGGAATTTTTTCCACCAATCCAGCGCGCCCCGTTGGGCAGTGGTGGAACAGTTGGCATACATCCAATCCATCCCGTTTTCGGCCACAAGGGGCATGAGGGACTGGGTCAACTCTTCCACGGTTTCGTTGAACGCCTCGCTGGGTGAGTGTCCGCGCTGCCGCAGCACCTCGTATTGGGCTGCAAAAATGCCCTGTATTGCCCCCATCAAAGTGCCGCGTTCGCCCGTGAGGTCGCTGAAAACTTCCTTTTTGAAGGTCGTTTCAAACAAGTACCCGCTGCCAATGGCAATGCCTAGGGCTACACAGCGCTCAAAGGCCCTCCCGGTAGCATCCTGAAAAATAGCGTAGCTACTGTTCAATCCGCGCCCCTGCAAAAACATCCGGCGCAAGGAGGTACCGCTGCCTTTTGGAGCCACGAGAAACACATCCACGTCTTTGGGCGGCACGATGCTCGTCTGGTGGTTGTAGGTGATCCCAAAACCATGGGAGAAGTAAAGCGCTTTGCCCGGAGTGAGGTGCTTTTTGACGGTCGGCCACAGTTTGATTTGCGCCGCATCGCTCAAAAGATAGCAGATGATGGTGCCGCGTTCGAGGGCCTCTTCAATGTCAAACAGATCCAAACCCGGAATGAACCCGTCTCGAACGGCTTTGTCCCAGGACTTTGAATTGGGGCGCTGCCCAACGATGACGCGCACGCCGTTTTCGCGTTGGTTGAGTGCTTGGCCGGGGCCCTGCACGCCGTAACCAATTACGGCAACGGTTTCGTTTTCTAGCACTTGTTGTGCCTTTTCCAGGGGAAATTCTTCGCGGGTGACGACGTTTTCTAGTGTGCCGCCAAAGTTTAGTTTAGCCATAATTTTAAATTTTTAACCTGAACCTTTCAGCCCGGGTTTTGATTTATGGGTGGTTTGACTTTGAGGTTAATATTCAAAAGAGCATTTGTAAAGCGTTCAAGTCTTATATTTGCAAACAAAAAATCAGTTATGACCACTGAAATTATATTAGAAATCAACCGTCCGGACGACCTTTCTAGACTTATTGCATTTCTGGAAAAATCTGGAATTGCCTTTCGTCAGCGTGTTCAGAAAAAGAAAGCAGTCGTTCAAAAAGCGGATACCGAACCTTCTGAGCTTCAAAAAAAGAAGCCGCTTTCTTCGTTCATCGGCTCCGTTCCGGCACTTGATTCAGCGGCTTTTGACCAACATCTCCATCAAATGCGCAGCGAATGGGAACGCGATACCTTTTAGATTCCAACGCTGTTATCTACCTCATTAAAGGCGATGTCCCTATTTTCTTGCCTCAGGTTATTGAAGAAGCAAGCCTTGCACCTGCGCAGATTTCCGTTATTTCAAAAATTGAATTGCTTGGCTGGAACCCTCCAACAAATGCCGACGGTGAAAAGTATCAGGATTTTATAGCCAACTCTGAAATCTTCCCGTTGAGCGATGAAATCGTTGAAAAGACGATTGAATTTCGACGCCTGCTGAGCAAACCAAAAATCCCTGATTGTATCATTGCAGCTACAGCAATGGTTCATGGCCTGACTTTGATTTCGCGGAACGAATCCGATTTTTCAAAAATACCGGGCCTGACCTTTGTCAACCCGTTTGCTACCATTTAGCCTACATCGAAAAAACTGCCTCTTTCTGATTCAGGTAGAGGTTGGTGGAGGTTTCTTCACCTGGGTTTTCCTCCTCAAACTCTCGGAGTTTTTCGTGAAACCCATTACTGGCCTTGATGATGGCAATGCGTCCGGAACGCACAAATTCAATCAGCCCAAACGGCTCCAAGACCTGCACTAGGTTGTCGGTTTCCTCCCGGTGTCCAGTCACCTCAAACACGGTATAGTCCTTCCGAATCACCACGGCCCTTGCCCCGTGTTCGCGCAAAAGCCGTTCGACTTTTACCTTTTCGGCTATCACATCGGTCGGGACTTTGTAAAGCGCCACCTCCTGCCACACAATCTCTGTGTCGGTATTGAAATATACTTTCAGCACTTCTACCTGCTTTTCCACCTGCCGGACGAGCTTCCGCACCACCTCCTCGGTTTCCCGAATGACGATGGTAAACCTGAAAATATCCGTCGCTTCCGAAGGCGAGGTGTTCAGGCTTTCGATATTGATTTTCCGTCTGGAAAACATCGCCGAAAGCCGGGTCAGCAGGCCAACCTGGTTTTCGGTGTAGGCAGTGATGGTGAATTCCTCTTTCATGTTGATGGGTTATTGGTTATTGGTTATTGGTTATCGGGCAACAGTGATTAGTACCCCATAACTAACAACCAATCCCCCATTATCTAAGCCTAATCTCCCCCACCCCACAACCCTGTGGCACCATGGGGAACACGTTGTTTTCTTTCCCAACCAATACTTCAAGCAGATAGGGACCGGGTGTTTCAAGCATTGTTTGGATGGCATTTTTAAGATTGCTGCGCTCGGAAACCTGCGCCCCGCGGATGCCATAGGCTTCCGCTACCTTGACAAAATCGGGCGATACAATATCCGTGAACGAGTACCGGCGGTTGAGAAACAACTCTTGCCACTGCCGCACCATGCCAAGGAAACGGTTGTTCAATATCATGATTTTCACCGCTGTTCCTTCTTGTTGAATCACGCCCAATTCCTGCATAGTCATCTGAAAACCACCGTCGCCGGCAATGGCCACCACGGTTCGGTCGGGAGCGCCGAATTTTGCGCCGATGGCAGCTGGCAAGGCAAAACCCATGGTGCCCGCACCGCCGGAAGTGACATTCGAACGGGTTTGTCTGAATTTCGCGTAGCGGCTGGCCACCATTTGATGCTGACCTACATCGGTTACCACAATGGCCTCCCCGTCCGTCAGTTCGTTCAAATACCGAAGTACCTCGCCCATGGTCAGCTCCCGATTTTCGGCGGGATGAAGTTCGTCAAAAATGACTTGGGTGGCCTCTTCCAGGTCGTGTTCGCGGAAACGTTGTAGCCACTCGGGGTGCGTTTTCGGTTCGAGCAGTGCGGTCAAAAGCGGTAGTGTTTCTTTACAATCGCCCCAAACGGGCACGTCTGCCTTTACATTTTTGTCAATTTCGGAGGGGTCAATATCGAGGTGGACTACCTTTGCCTGCCGGGCGTACCGATCAAGTCGGCCGGTAACGCGGTCGTCGAACCGCATCCCAACGGCAATCAAAACATCACATTCGTTGGTCAAAACATTGGGACCATAATTGCCATGCATGCCCAGCATGCCCACGTTCAAAGGGTGTTCGGTGGGCAAAGCCGACAATCCAAGCAGCGTCCAGGCTGCCGGAAACCCGCCCTTTTCAATAAAATCTTGAAACTCGCGCTCTGCATTGCCCAAAATCACGCCCTGACCAAAGAGCACGAATGGGCGTTTGGCCGCATTGATCAAATCGGCTGCTTCGCGGATGTATTCCGTTCGCACAATCGGTTTTGGACGGTAACTCCGCAAAAACTTGCATGGCTCGTAACCCGCAAAATCGGTCTCCTGGATTTGCGCGTTTTTGGTAATGTCAACCACCACTGGGCCGGGCCGACCACTTTTTGCGATAAAAAACGCCTTGGCCAGCGCCGGGGCGATTTCGGAAGCGTCGGTGACCTGAAAATTCCATTTCGTCACCGGAGTCGTAATGTTGATGACGTCCACCTCCTGAAAGGCGTCCGTGCCGAGCAAATGCGCAAAAACCTGTCCCGTGATACAAACCAAGGGTGTTGAATCTATCATCGCATCGGCCAGGCCTGTCACCAAATTGGTCGCGCCAGGGCCACTGGTCGCAAACACCACGCCCGTCTTCCCAGATACCCGTGCAAATCCCTGCGCCGCGTGGATGCCTCCCTGCTCATGCCGTACAAGCACATGATGCAACTGTTCCTGATAGTCGAACAAGGCATCGTAAATGGGCATAATCGCTCCGCCGGGATAACCAAACACGGTTTCAACCCCTTCCGCGAGCAGTGCGCGAATGACGATTTCGGAGCCGGAAATTTGCTCGGTTGGTGTTGTTTGACCAGCCGTTTTTGTTTGTGTTGCGGTCATGGTGGAGGTTGGTGTGGTTTATTGGGTTGATGGGGTTGATGGGGTTGATGGGGTTGATGGGGTTGATGAAAAATTCCGTTTTATGGTGCAAAAAATAAACCCTCATCAACCTCATAAACCTTCATCAACTTTTTGAAGCCCGATAAAAACATCCTAAAAACCATCCGTTACGCAGCCCTCGGCCGCAGTAGAGACAGATTTTGCATATTTGAAAAGCACGCCTTTCGTGGCACCCAGGGGTGGTTTTTGCCAGTTTTTTTGTCGGGCGGCGATTTCTAAATCGTTGATTTTTAAGGTAATCCGGTGCTCAATTACATCAATTTCGATGGGGTCGTTGTCTTGGACAATGGCCAATAAGCCGCCGTCGAATGCCTCCGGGGTGATATGCCCCACCACGAAGCCATGTGTACCACCCGAGAATCGTCCGTCAGTTATCAGTGCCACGGATTTGCCCAAACCTGCCCCGATGATGGCAGAAGTGGGTTT
>JALHPW010000227.1 GCA_022842255.1 Saprospiraceae bacterium
ACATTGGGCCCAGGGCGTTTACCAAGGCTTCATTGAAAGTGAAGGGAAACGCGGCGAGTGGATTCGCGTGGTAAAAATCGACAGTCCTTGAAGGGTTTAATCGTTCAACTTCAATACCTTCAAAAACGCTTCCTGCGGCACTTCGACATCACCGAATTGCTTCATGCGCTTTTTGCCCTCTTTTTGCTTTTCCAAGAGCTTGCGTTTACGCGAAATGTCGCCGCCATAACACTTGGCGGTTACGTCTTTGCGAAGTGCGGAGATGGTTTCGCGGGCAATCACTTTTTGACCAATGGCAGCCTGAATTGCAATCTGGAACTGTTTGCGGGGCAATAACTCCTTGAGTTTTTCGCACATCCTGCGGCCCATGTATTCTGCCTTGGAACGGTGTACGAGGGCAGAGAGCGCATCTACGGGTTCGCCGTTGAGCTTGATGTCCAGCTTTACCAGGTCAGTATCGCGATAATCGAGGATATGGTAGTCAAAGGAGGCATATCCCCTTGTGATGGATTTCAGCTTGTCGTAAAAATCAAACACGATTTCGGCCAACGGCAGGTGGAAAATGATTTCCAGGCGGGTTGGCGTCAGGTAGTGCTGTTTGATAAGGATGCCGCGTTTTTCGAGGCAAAGCGTCATGATATTGCCGATATACTCGGGCTTGGTGATTACCTGCGCGTAGATGTACGGCTCCTGCACACTCTGCAAGTGGTTGGGCTCCGGAAGTTCGGTAGGCTGGTGGACCGTGAACTTGTTGCCCTTCATATCGGTGGCATGGTAGGGCACGTTGGGCACCGTGGTAATGATGTCCTGGTCGAACTCGCGGTAAAGCCGCTCTTGCACGATTTCAAGGTGCAACATACCCAAGAAGCCGCACCTGAATCCAAAGCCTAGCGCGGTGGAGGTCTCAGGCTCCCATACGAGGGAGGCGTCATTGAGCTGGAGTTTTTCCAAGGCATCGCGCAGGTCTTCAAAATCGTCGTTGTCAAGCGGGTAAACCCCGGCAAATACCATGGGTTTTACCTCTTCAAAACCTTTTACACCCTCCGTACATGGCCTGGCTACGTGGGTTATCGTGTCACCCACTTTGATTTCGCGGCTTACCTTGATACCGGTAATTACATATCCAACATCGCCGGTGCCAATTTCAGTGGCTTCGAATTGGCCCATTCGCAGTACCCCTACTTCCTCGGCGGTGACTTCCTTGCCAGTGTTGAAAAACTTGATTTTGTCGCCCTTTTTCATCGAACCATTCATGACCCGAACGTAGGCGATGATGCCCCGGTAAGAGTTGAACACAGAGTCGAAAATCATGGTTTGCAAGGGAGCGGTTGGGTCGCCGCTAGGAGCAGGTACCCGGTCTACCACCGCAGCCAAAATTTCGGCAATGCCAATGCCCGTACGTCCGGAAGCAGAAATAATTTCCTCGCGTTTGCAGCCGATGAGGTCAATGATTTGATCTTGCACCTCTTCCACCATGGCGCTTTCCATGTCCACCTTGTTGACGATGGGAATGATTTCCAGGTTGTGGTCGACAGCCAAGTAAAGGTTGCTAATGGTTTGAGCCTGAATGCCTTGTGAGGCATCTACCAACAAAAGCGCGCCTTCACAAGCAGCAATGGATCGGCTCACCTCATAGGAAAAGTCCACGTGGCCGGGGGTGTCGATGAGGTTGAAAATATATTCTTCGCCATTGGCCGGGTGCACGTAGCGCATCTGGATGGCGTGGCTCTTGATGGTGATGCCGCGCTCGCGCTCGAGGTCCATATTATCGAGTGCCTGATCTTGCATGTCCCGTTTGCTGATGGTGTTGGTGTATTCCAACAATCGGTCGGCTAGGGTGCTTTTCCCGTGGTCAATGTGCGCTATGATGCAAAAATTGCG
Organism: Saprospiraceae bacterium; assembly: GCA_022842255.1. GTDB lineage: Bacteria > Bacteroidota > Bacteroidia > Chitinophagales > Saprospiraceae > M3007. The sequence goes on from JALHPW010000227.1 coordinate 1,882, forward strand.
AATATTCTTCATGGAATAATGAAGTGAGAGGGTGATGAAGCGATGGGGTGATTACAGTGGGACACAGATAAATCACTTTATCGCGCCAACTGTTCATCACTTCATCAAAACGGGCGCAAAGGTACGCTAATTTGCGTTTTTGAAGGGAGTTTTGTCAATGTTTGAAAAGAATTTGACAGCCCTTCCTAATCCTGAGCTTCCGAAAGTTACTTGTACCCACCGGGTGACTGCCAGTCACCCGGTGGGTACAAGTAACTTTCGGGAAGTTGGAGTGCCTACCAATCAAAAAACATAGTTCACGCTCAAATTGAAGCGATACCCTGGCAAAACAGCTCCAGGTGTGTGTACTTTGATTTGGTCGCCGTCAATGGCCGCAGCCAGTTTATGTCCAATGAGTGGGATGTCCTCCACAGCTGCCTGCACCTCTTCGCGGAACTGGGCTACGTCGTTAGCAGGGTCGTTGGTGGAGTAGGTAAGGGTGCCGCGCATCCATTTAAAGTCAAGCCCCACAATGGTTGCGTCCATAGTAACATGGTCGCCAAGCCGGAACTGAACGCCCATGGCGCCGCCCAGGCCAACCCCGTTTATGGCGCCTTTAAAGGTCGTAGCGTACTGATTTTCATCGTTTTGGGTGGTTCGGGCCAGTGAAAAATGGTTATAGCGGGCATAAGGGGCAAGGTAAAACCCACGAGGCGCACGACTGCCCAAGTAAAACCTGTTTTCAAGCGTAGCACCAAAAGAGGTATAGCGGTTTTTGACCGTTTTGCCTTCGCCGGTTAGTTCAAAATTATTCTCCAGCAGGTTGGGCATTTTGGTCGGACGAGGAATGCCTACCAGCAACGAAAGGGACTTGTTGGGGGCGTAGGCCCATTCTCCGCGGACATTCACTTTGCCACTTGGCAACAGTACGCTGAAGGGGGCGAGGCCGACACTCCAGGTCTGTTCTGGTTCGCCGTCAGACCAGCGGTTGCGGTTGTTTTGGGCAAAAATTTGAGTGGTGGCAAAAGCGCAAAGCGCAAGGGTGAGCAGGATTGGCTGGATTTTCATGAAGAGAAATTTTTCAGCCAAAACGAAAGGGGGGTGTTAGGGATTGGTGAAGGCGCGTTAAGGGGGACATAAAGTCGAGCGGCTTATTGACGGCCCATCGCCTCCACATCCCAGGGCTCCATTTTGATGCCGAATTGCCCGGCACGCTCGAAATCTTGTTGAGCGGCGGCTTTATCCCCTGAATTGGCATAAGCACGGGCGCGTTCAAGATAGGCGATGCCAAGATTTGGGTTCATGGAGATGGCACGGTCAAGGTCTTCGATGGCTTTTTTAGGGTTATCGAGCACACGATGGAGCATCCCGCGTTCATAATAGATTTCTGCACTATTGGGGTTTAAATGGAGGTAAAGTGAAAGGTCCTCAACGGCATTTTTGTAATTTCCGAGACTTTGATAAACGAGGGGGCGGTTCAAATATCCGTTTATATTTTTTTTGTTAAAGCGAAGCCCCTCGTTTAAATCTTCAAGGGCAGCATCCATTTGACCTTGAGTGCCGTACGCCGCACCACGATTGACCAAAATTTCGGATTTAATGGTGTCGTGCACGTGAGTGCAACGGAGTCCTGTAGAATAATCGGTTAAGGCCAATTTTAGGAGGCTGTCCATTTTGGCATTGTACTGCCCGGAAACGGCCATGTCAAAATAGGTTTTGCCTCGGCTATTGTATAATTCGGCGTTGTCCTGGGCCATTTCCAGAGTCATCCCATGGAATATAAGTGCAAGTTCATATTGTCCCAAATCCCGGGCATCCGTGGCATCAGCCCAAAAAAACCTGACTTCTTTCGGCAGTGTTTGGGCAAATGTGAGGGCCCGACAAAATATTAGGGCCCAAATGCTTATCCAAATAGCTTTCATGACGAACAATCAATAATGTTGAGTAAAAGTGTACCCATTACTATCGAAACAATCCTCAAAGCTTACCCTCCACAATCCCCAAAATTTCCTTTTCCATCGCATCTGCAGCGTCGGCCATTTTTTTACCCTCGGCCAATACCTGGGCAGCGAACGCCTTATCATCCAACCCAGTAGTGTTGACCTGGATATTCATGTAGGCCCCGCGTACGGCCGCCCGCGCGCACAAGGCGCCCACGCCTGCGTCCGTAACCGAGTTTGGGTTGCCGGTTTCCACCATTTGTTTGATGAGTGGCAGTGAATCGAAGGCAAGCTTCATCACTTTGAAAGGGACTTCGATGGCTACCCGCGTACCTGCCTGGATAGCCGCTTTACGGGCGGCTTTTTCTTCGGGCGTGGTGTTGGGCATTCCGAATGCTGCCATGATGAGCTTGAAGGCATCGGTATCTTCGTCCACGGTGCGGAGCAGGGCATCTTTGATTTTTTGCCCACGTTCGGCTGCCTCCGAGAACTCTTCCCAACGCTCGTCCCAGCCACGTTTGTGGCTGCTGAGGTTGGCCACCATGGTGGCAAGTGAAGCACCTAAAGCGCCCACATAAGCACTAATGGAGCCACCGCCTGGAGCAGGACTTTCGCTGGCTGTTTCGTCAGCAAAAGCAACTAAGTCTTTATAAATGAGCTTTTTAGCGTTTTCAGGATTTCCTTTTTCGAGGTTGTACTCGATGATTTTTTGTTGTGGGTCAAAAGGGGCAAGTTCGTCAAGCCCCATGGATTTGACCGCGATTTTGATCAATTCCGCCTCGCTGACCCCCACACTGCGCTGCTGCTTTTTCAGGAAATATTTGCCAGCTTCGAGCATGGCGTTCAGGGGAACCAGCCCCACGAGTTCAGAGCCTGTTACCCGCATCCCACGGCGGTCGGCGCTTTTGTGGCATTCCTCAAAGGCGATATGCAAAGGGGTTGCGTTGGCATCGGTGATGTTCATGGAGATTTGCGCAATGCCATATTCCTCGATGAACCAGCCAATGGCTTTTACCCCTTTTAAAATACCGGGTTCGCGGAGCGGTTCGCCGGCAGCATCTTTGAGCGGTTTGCCGGTTTTAGGGTCGTTGAGCACACGGCCTTTTTCACGTACATCGAAGGCGACGGAGTTGGCGCGGCGCACGGATGTAGTGTTCAAATTCACGTTGTAGGCAATCAAGAAATCGCGCGCACCAATGACGGTTGCGCCACTTTTTGCATTGAATTTGGCAGGGCCGAAATCGGGTTTCCAATTAGGGTTTGCCACTTTTTCGGGCAATCCTTCGTATTCTCCTGCACGGATGGTGGCCAGGTTTTGGCGCTCTGGCGTGCTGGCAGCAGCTTCGTACAGGTAAATGGGCAAATCCAACTCACGGCCAACACGTTCGCCGAGACGGCGCGCCCACTCGGCCGTTTCTTCCATCGAAATATTGGCAATGGGAATCAACGGGCAAACATCGGTTGCGCCCATGCGCGGGTGTTCGCCCGTATGCTTGCTCATGTCAATCACTTCACAAGCTTTTCGAATCGCTTGAAATGCGGCTTCAACCACGGCTTCTGGTTCGCCAACAAAGGTTACTACCGTGCGGTTGGTGGCTTTTCCAGGGTCTACATCCAGGAGTTTTACCCCCTCAATAGCTTCGATGGTATCCGTGATTTGTTTGATAACAGCAGGGTCGCGGCCTTCGGAGAAATTGGGCACGCATTCGATGAGTTGTTTCATGCGGCAAAGGTACAAATTCCGAAATACGAGGTACGAAGTACGAATTACGAGGTGCGAATTACGAATTACGAGGTGCGAAGTACGATTTTCTCGCTCCCTTTGCATTTCAAGCTGGTGCCAAAATTCGTACTTCGCACCTCGTAATTCGTACCTCGTACTTCGTAATTCCTTACCCTTTTTTACCATATCCCAGCACCCAACCAATCACACCACCGGCCAGTACACCTTGTACTGCATTGATAATTGGGTCTACCAGTGTGGCTGTCATGGTGGAAACATTCAAGCTTGCGTAGGAGAAAAAATCAGCGCCCAAGGCGACCAGGACCATGACCCAGGCCCCGGCGATGGCACCACTTTTAAACGTTGAAATGCTAGCCCAACGACTGTAAATCATGGCCAAAAGCAGAGACCAGGCCACACAGCCAACAAAAGTTGCCCATAAAATCATGGAATCGCCGCGCATGACGCTTGCAGCGCCTTCTACCGTATTGGCCTCAAAAAAGCTTTTGAAAACCATGCCATAAAGTACCCACCCAGAGAGGAAGGTGACAACAGCGCCAGCCAGTGTGGCAAGTAAAACTTTGGTGTTCATAACGTTTTGTAATAGATGAAAAAATGGTGAAAAGTGTAGGTCTTTTCAGGTTTTTTTAAGAAACGTTTTGGTTTGTGATTAAAAAATAGAACAATAATTGGGCAAATGTATGAATGGCGGTTTTGTTTTCTGTTTTTTATTCGATGGTTGTTTGCTGCCCAAGGCGGGCTCACGGGAGATTCAAATCTCATAGGCAGCGAAATGAATGCAACATGGTATCTTGGCCGCCGAAATTCACACGAAAAATTGACAGATTTCATGAAAAAACACTTCCTCCTTCTAGCTGCCTGTGTGGCATTCACCACCGCTGCTTTTTCGCAGCAAACGGCAAAACTTCCCCGACTTTTCCTTGACATTCCGGTAGTGCACCTGGCCTCACCGGATGTTACGCTTGTTGCCAACCGGATTGGCCTTGGTCTTGGCACTGCTATGAACTTTGCTACCCACTGGAGTACAGCCCGCATCGGCGGCGGCGCGGTTTTCAGTATGGACCCACAATCGAAAAAAGTAGAGGAAACATTTGTGACCACTCCCTATGCACTGGTCGAGGTAGGCGCTGGTAAATACCGCACCAATGGCAATCAATGCAGCAAAACCAAGAGCAAAGCATTTACTGCAATGGCCAAGGCTGGTGTACGTTATGCGTTTATTACTGAAGCCCTGGAGCCAGAAGGGGAGGTGCCTGAGAAGTTCGACGTGACGGTGGGTGCCGAACTTGGTTACTTTTTTATTCGCGACGTGTTCAAAAACACGGAAGTCTTCCTGGATGGCAACTACCACGTCAATTCCAAAATCATCTCGGCCAATTTCGGGTTCAAAATGTTCCTGAACCTCCGGGCCGATCGCGACCGGTAAGGTTTATGGTTACAAGTTTTCAAGTAGCAAGTTTCAAAACAGGTTGAGTACAATCTCTTGAAACTTGCTACTTGAAAACTTGCAACTATAAAGGCTCAGCAACTTTGAGCGGTACACTTTTGAACTGTTTCTCCATCAGCCAAAAACCAATCCAGGTTACGAGGGCTAAACCGGTAACCAGGTACCAAAGCACGGAATATCCCCAAGCAGCAATGACCTGTGTGCCCAAAAATGGGGCGATAATGTTCGCCACAGAGTAGGACATGGTGTAAAGGGCCATGTATTGACCTTGTTTGGTGCCTTCCGAGCGGCCAAACACGAAGTTGCTGCTAAAGGGCATCACGAACATCTCTCCAAAAGAGATAACCAGGGTAAACAGAAGCGCAGCCAACATTCCTCCCGGCAGCAAGCAGGATGCGTAGGAAATGGCATACAAAATCAGCCCAAACCGTATGTATCCTAGGGCGGGCGCCCGACCCTCCAATCGGTGTACCAAAGGCATTTCCACCAGAAACACCAACAAGCCATTGAGGGCCAACATCTTGCCGATTTGCCCTTCGGTCCAAGCGTAGCTTTTTTCCCAAAAGAGCGGAATCGTCCACAAA